>JAAYLJ010000240.1 GCA_012521935.1 Campylobacteraceae bacterium
TAGTGATTTTCATAGCTTAATGAAATAAAGAAGAAATAGGGGCAATAACTCCACCCTTTGCACCATTTACCGAGTGGTAAATGGTGGTTTTATAAAGAGTTGCATATAGTTTAAGAACTCTTTTTTGTAAAGCTGGTTGAGTTGATGGGGTAAACCAAGCATTATTGCTCATCGCTAGCATAAAGTTAGGATTTCCCTCAAATAGTTCACTTTTTGTTGCTTCAAAGCAGATAGCGCTTCTTGCTTTTTTACCCTTTATTAGGAAATCTGTTGGAGTGTTAGAGGTTAAAAAATCTGATGCTCCAAAAAAGAAATATCTATTAATTAAATCAGTTAAAAATTTTGGCAAAGGGACTCTCTCCCCAAATGGAACTAAGATAACTTTGTGAGCGTAAGTTACCTCCCCATTTTCAAAGTGATAGGCCGTATTGTAAGCTCCTTCATCACTTTTATATAAAGAGCCAATTACTATTGAAATATGGTTTGAATGGGCTTTTAAAGCATCCATTAATGAGCCATTTAAGTTTAGAAAAAGTGGAAGAGCACTCTCTGGAAATAAAATTAAATCCCTCCCCTCATCAATTCCTTTTTGAATTTCGTTAAAAACCAACTCTACTTGCTCATTTAAAAACTTATGATTCCACTTTTTTGATTGATCTATAAAACTACTAACAATTTTAATATCTAAAAAAGTCTCATTGCTTTTAACATTGTCAAAATTTAGAGCAAAAAGATGTAAAACAGGAGTTAAAAATCTCCACCATTTTTTGACTCTTAGCATTAAAACGGTAGAAAAAAATATTAAAAATAGTGAAAGAAAACTTGCTTTAAAAGGGGTATTTAAAAGTAAAAGCCTAAAATCAAGCCAGTTAAAACCAAATGGGGTTATGAAACTAACTGAAAATAGAAGCAAAGCTCTTATGTATAAAGAGTTAAAAACTCCACATATCCAAAAAATAACCCCATAAGCTAACGCAATAAAAAGTGTAATAAACGGTGCTAAAAAGCCTAAACCATAATATTTAAAACTAAACCCAATCCAATAAAACCACAATAAAGCGATGAAAAAACCAATATAAAAAAGTTCATTTTTATTTGATTTTATTAAAAGATAAAAACCCAAAAGAGATACTAGGGTGTGCGCTGGCCAAAAAGATAGATTAAACTGTTCAAAAAATATGTGTAATGAGAGTAGAAAAGCTATAAAAAAGGCGTTTATTATAATTTTGGTGTTAAAATATGGGCTTAAAAAAAATTTCTTAAAGGATTGATATGCAAGAAGGAAGTTTTGTTGCATCTTTATTACCTCTTGTGGTTTTATTTGCTATTTTTTACTTTTTAGTAATTAGGCCTCAGCAAAAACAGGCTAAAAATCATAAAGCAATGGTCGAGTCTTTGCAAAAAGGCGATAAGATTATAACCAATGGTGGAATAATTTGTGAAGTTTATAAAACTGAGGATAGTTTTATTAAGGTAAAACTAAATGAAGATACCATCGTTAAAATTTCACGCGACTATGTAGCAAAGAAAGCAGATGCGTAAAGGGGCAGTAACATATAGACTAATTGTCTTTTTGGTTGCTCTTCTTTTTGGTGTTGGATTTTCTATTCCAACACTTTTTCAAACTGACAAAGGTTCAAAAATCACTCTTGGGCTTGATCTTCAAGGTGGATTACATATGCTTTTAGGGATTGAGAGTGAGGCTGCCATAGCTTCACAAATGAAAAATATCGCTTCAAACATAAAGTTTTTTACAGATGATGAGAATATCTTGATTGACTCACTTAGGATGAGTGAAGAGAGAGTCTCTTTTGAGCTTTTAGATCCTGATGAGAGTAAGAACATTGAAAAAATGCTTAAAAAAATTGAAGGCATTGTAGTAAGTAATGATGGACAAATATATCAAATTAAGCTAACAGAAGAAGAGAGAAAAAGAGTAATAGAGTACGCCATAAACCAAGCGGTAGAGACTATAAGAAATAGATTAGATCAATTTGGTTTAGCTGAACCTAGTGTCGCAAGACAGGGAGCTGAGAATATTTTAGTTGAACTTCCTGGCATAAAAAGTGCGCAAGAAGAGCAAAGAGCTAGAGAGCTTATAGCAAAGGCTGCACATTTACAACTTATGGCAGTTGATGAGGGCAGGAAAGATCAAGCTTATAAAATGAGCGACAAAGAAGCTGCTTCTTATGGCGATGTCATCTATAAAGATGCTAGAAATGAAGAGCATAGACATCTTTTGCAAGCAATTCCAATCTTAGATGGAAGCATGTTAACTGATGCAAGGGTTGCATTTGATCAAATGAATCAACCAGTGATTAATTTTACTCTAAACTCCCAAGGCGCAAAGATTTTTGGGGATTTTACGGGAAAAAATGTTGGAAATCATTTAGCTATCGTACTAGATGAGAA
>JAAYLJ010000241.1 GCA_012521935.1 Campylobacteraceae bacterium
CCCCTTTTCCATCACTATCATATATGGTGTCTTTATCATTAGTGTAGTAAGTGTCAAAGCCTTCTCCACCTTCCATATAGTCACCACCACCATTGCCTATTAGGATGTCGTCGCCTCTTTCGCCAAAAAGGTAGTCATTTTTAGAGGTGCCTTGGAGTGTGTCGTTAATTTGAGCAGCACCTCTATCTGCGCTATCATCGTTAACTGTATCAACTCCTACAATTACATCGCCGTCTATTGTTACACCCTCACCAAATAAAGATGCAAGTCTTTGTTTGGCTTGATTGACTTCTACTGCTAAAGTATTAACTCTTTGAGAAAAACCAGCTTTTTCTAAATCTGCATTTGCATCACCTATTCTTGATGAATACGTAGCTTCATAAGCATCAATTGTTGATTTATGAAGCCTATACATTCTTATAAAATCTTGTAGTTCTTTTTCGGTTGGGTTATTTGGATTTGCGTAAAGACCAAAAACTTCTGATTCAGCATATCTTCTTTTTGCTTGAACACTATCCGCATTTGATTGATATCTTATTTGAAACCATGCTTCGGCACGGTTGCCATATTGAATGGCATGTTTAAGACCATCTCCAAGGAGTAAATTTGCATTATTGTAAGCTAAAGAAAATAAAGCAGCATACTCATTGCTATTTTGAGATATTACTAATTTTTCGCTACCTGTGATTGTATTTAAAAAATCATTTTCTACTTTTCTGATATACTGGTCAGCTATAGCTTCAAACAGTGTTTTTGATTCATCATTTGTTATTTCACAAGTTGTATGAAATGAACTTTTATAATTATTTAAAACACTATTTGACTGCAAAGAAGACAGAGCATTATCAATTGCACTTTGCATAGAGGCTGTGCTTGTGTTTGTTTGTAGTGCACTATTGATAGTGTTATAAACTGCCTCAAGTGCATTTGTAGCTGCTTCATTTTTTGTTCCATCTGTATTATAAAGTGTTCTTGCTTGATAAGTGTTGCCACTTTTCTCAGCTATGCCAAGAATAACCAAATATTCACCTCTATTTTTTGCATTGTCTTCTACTTGAACACCAATTCCTACTGTTGCCAAATTATCTGTATCAAGATATGGTTTCAGTCTATTTCCCTCAAGTTGAGATATAAGATTAAACGTTGCCTTTGATACACTTGCCATTTGTTACTCCTTTGTATTTTTATAAATTAGATCGTAATTTTTTATTGAATAACATTCACTTCGCTGAAAATGATATTCTTTTAAATTAAAATCAACATATGTATATTCGCATATATCATACCCTCGCCCATCCTCATCTTTTAAACCATTTGCTAGAGTAAAATATCCAAATCCTTCTGTAAAATATCTATCTTTATATTTAAATAAAAACCAAGATCTTGTATCATAATGATCTTTTCTTGGCATAGTAAACTCTTTTAAATCATCTGGTGCATCATCATATTTGACATACTCAAACTCTGAATTGTCTTCATTTACATATCTTGAACACTTGGTTAAATTGTTATCAGGCATTCTATTTAACATAGCAACATACTCTTTGCAGATATTTTTATATTTCGGGTCATTGATTCTGTATTTTTTAGACTTTTCATCTGAATATGGTATATCCATTGGATGCAAATTTCCATCAAACGTACTAAATATCTCTATAAACACTCTTTGCCTATCTACTATCGCTTGTTCAACTTCATCTAATTCTGGTTTAATGTTTTTCTGCTTGCAAAGTTCTACATATTTCATATAAGTATTTTTTATATAAGGAGCTATCTCTTTATATAATGGTTCAGTATGTCCATAGTTTCTTGCCCAAGGCATAGTTATTTGGGCAAAAATGTATAATTTATAATAGTTTTGCCCAAGTAATTTATAGAGTTTTGCATCATTTGGAGTTAGTTTTATTGCATTATTTAGTACTTTAATGGAGAGTTCTAAATATTCTCTATCATTGGGTGTAAAAGACTCATCTTTTTTGTACCAAATAAAATTTAAATCTTCTAAATATAGAAAATACAATATATCTTCTTTATAAATATCCGTATTTATCCTTAGTGTTTTATAGTAGGCATAATCATATAAAAGTGATGAGTATTCTTCATCAGTTAAGCTATCTGGTTTTTTATCTATGATATGTTCAATTCCGCTTGTCTCAAGCATGATGATTGGTTTTAAGACACTATTTGTTTGTTTAAATATTTCATCTGATTTTTTCTGTATATCTAAAAGATTTTTGGTAAAAGTTTTTAGGTTTTTATCAAACTCTTTTTTTGTAAGGTTTTGAGAGAGTTCTTTAAGAGTTTTTATTTTTTGTTGATAACTATTTAAAAGACAATAACTAAGTTCATCATCATTCACATTTGCTTCAATGGCAACATGACAAGTATTTTTTAACCATTCCCTTTGTTTCGCTCTTATCTCTTTATCATATTTTATGATAATGTTGTATTGAGTGTTCATTACAACATCTAATGTAGAAATGGTAGAGTTTTTACAAACTAACTTTTCAACTCTATTTAGTTTTGCCTCATTTGAACAATCAAAGCTTGGAGAGATTGTGTTTGGCTCACTTGCCAAAAGCAGTGAACAACTTAAGATAAGCGGAATAAGTAGTTTTTTCATTTTTATCCTTTATGTTTATTTATGCAGATAAATTCATACATATAAACTCTTCTGTTTTAAAGTTAATATGTAAAAATTCTACTACTCATCCCCTCCATCAAAGCCCTGCAGTGATACTCATAACCTCCACCTTCAATATTGACTTTGTTAATACCAGCTTGAAATGAACTTTGATTATA
>JAAYLJ010000242.1 GCA_012521935.1 Campylobacteraceae bacterium
GTGCAGTATGAGCCTTGGCATGTTGAGATTATAACTATGGCAAATAGAGTATGATTTTAAGCATTGAGAGCAGTTGTGATGATAGCTCTATTGCTATAACGCGCATTGAAGATAAAAAGATTTTATTTCATCAAAAGATTTCTCAAGAGTTAGAACATAGCAGATATGGAGGTGTGGTTCCTGAGCTTGCCGCAAGACTTCATGCCAAAGCTTTACCTAAGATTTTATCTAAAACTACCCCATTTTTTAATGACTTAAAAGCCGTAGCCGTTACGACTGAACCTGGTCTTTCTGTG
The DNA here is from genome assembly GCA_012521935.1 of Campylobacteraceae bacterium. Lineage (GTDB taxonomy): Bacteria > Campylobacterota > Campylobacteria > Campylobacterales > Campylobacteraceae > JAAYLJ01. Next base: position 297 of record JAAYLJ010000242.1, read on the forward strand.
ACTTTAGTTGAAGGTTTAGTAATGGCAAAAGCGCTTTCAATGAGCTTAAATATTCCACTAATTTCGATTAACCATTTAAAAGGACATATCTATTCACTATTTTTGGAAAAAGAGGCCACCTTACCGCTTGGAGTGCTTTTGGTTTCTGGTGGGCATACTCAGATTTTAAGTGTGAAAGACTATGAAGAGATTGAAATCATCGCTACCACTCTTGATGATAGTTTTGGTGAAAGCTTTGATAAAGTTTCAAAAATGCTTGGCATGGGGTATCCAGGCGGACCAGAAGTTGAGAAAAGCGCTAAAAATGGAGATGCTACAAGATTTAACTTTACAGTTCCACTTAGAGACTCACCTAAAGTAGCTTTTAGTTACTCTGGACTTAAAAATCAAGTTAGAGTTGCCATAAATGAGCTAGGAGATAGTATCACCGAAAAAGACAAAAATGACATTTGTGCCTCATTTCAAAAAACTGCCATTGCTCATTTGATAGATAAACTAAAAAGAGTTTTTAAAACAGAAAAATTCATAAACTTTGCAGTTGTTGGCGGGGCAAGTGCAAATATGGAGTTAAGAGCCAAGCTTGAAGCCTTGACTAAGAAATTCAAAATAGAAGACTTCCTAACAGCTCCTTTAGAGTACTGCTCTGATAATGCAGCGATGATTGGGAGGTGCGCAGTTGAAGCGTACAAATTAGGAGAATTTAGCCCACTTGATGAGGTGAAAATAAACCCAAGAGTAAACTCTTTTTAGCTATCCATTTTAAAACTGCCAATATGATATACTAAATCTACCTAAGTTTAAGGACTTAAAAGTGAGTGAAAAGATAGTCTCTTTTGTAGAAAAAGAGTGTAGTAAAGTGCTAAGTAGTGACACTATTGAAAAGATAAAAGATTGTCTTAATAACTGCAAAGCCTCTTCTAATACTTCAAATGAAACGCAAAATAACTCTAATGGTGTATATAACAAAATACCAAAATATGTGTATAAACTAATGTCACTATCTAGTGAAAAAGATCTTTGTAGAATAATAGAGATCATTTGTACCAATAAGTTTCATTGCTCAACTTTTAGTGAGATGAATGACCCCATGGAGGGTGTATATATTTATGAGTACCTCGCAAAAGCGAAGGATGAGTGTGCTCATAAAAAACGTGATGAAATTCTGGAATTAATATATAAAAAGAAAAGTAGATATAAAATTTGCTCATTTTCTGGGCTAAAAGGATTTAAGAATCCTGCCATGTGGGGATACTATACAAATGGATTTAAGGGTATAGCCATAAAAATTGCCACAAAAGATGAAGTAAGTAATATTAAAGAAGTTAAATATAATAATATTAAAAAAATTAAATGCGAAGAAACAACGCCCGAAGCAATCTCAAGTTTTGTTGAAAAAATATTGACAACTAAACTAGATGCATGGAAACATGAAAAGGAGTACAGATATCTAGTAAAAAACGGGGTTGATAAACAATATATAGGAAAAATCAACCATGTATATATCGGCTGTCCCTATGGAAATACTACTAACTATGAAGATATAATAGAAAAAAGTGAATCACTTATTAGATATCAAATATATAAAGAGATATTGGAAAAGTTTTTAAAGCTAAAAGACATAAAATACAAATACTGCTTTGTTGGGGAAGACAATAAGGTGAAAAATTAACAAAAAATGCCGCTAAAGGCCTAGGCTAGTACTTATTGAAAAGCCACTTGAGGCTAAATGGCTAAAATGAGATACATTTTAACCCACTACTATTTTGGGATAGATGAAAATGAAGATTTATCTAAAAAGCCATTTAGCAAACCCATAATTGACATTAGCAAGGAGTTAGGATTAAACTAAACATCCTTA
>JAAYLJ010000035.1 GCA_012521935.1 Campylobacteraceae bacterium
AAATAAAACAGTGAACTTTTAATTTTTTAACTCATATTGGTTTTTTCTTTAAGTTTTTGATAAATTGGCTCAAGAGTTGGAAGTTCAAAGTTTTTATTTTCAGCTAGTTTTACTGCCTTGCCAACTAAAAATTCTAACTCATTTTTCTTACCACTATTTATATCAAGCTGCAAAGAAGTTGCTGCATCATAAGGGATATTTTTTTGAGCATTTTGAATTAAACCATCAATTAAGGCAGAATCTATCTTAACATCATAAATATTTGCTAGCTCCTTTAACTCATAAAAAAGATCTCTTAATTCACTTAAATGATCCTTTAAGACTGCTCCCATTGGCTTATTGTAAAGAGCGGTAAGAGCGCCAAAAGAGACTATGAATATATATTTTTTCCAACACTCATAATCTATATCTTTAGCCACCTTTACGCTAAGCCTAGCACCTTCAAAAAGCTCTTTTACCTTTAGTAAAGGAGTGTTATCTTCTTTTTGACCTACTATCAATAAGAAAGTTTCACCCTTTTTTCTAATCACTCCAGGTTTAACTATGTTTGAGTTAATGTATATGCAAGATGAAGCTATGAAACTTTTTGGAAAATACTCTTTTAAACTTTTTTCATACTCTAAGCCATTGCAAATTGAGAATAAAATAGTATCTTTGGTTGCAAACTCTTTTAAAAGCTTAGCACTTGCCTCTAAATCATACGCTTTTGTGCAAAAGATTATAAGATCAAATTTCTCTCCTTTTTTTGGCATAGTTGTAAAAAATTTGGGGGCAACTTTAATTAAAGAGTCTCCATCAAGCAAGGTTAATCCATCTTTTTCAAAAACTTTCAAATAAGACTCTTTAGTAATCATGCTAACATCATATTTAGTAGATAACATTGCGCCTAAATATCCCCCAACTCCGCCTGTACCAACTATTGCAACTTTCATTTAAAATCCTTATCTTATTTACTTTGGTTAGCTATAATAACATATTTTCCCACTATAAAATGGTTAAGTTTTGAGATTTTTAGTATTAGTTTTTTTTATAATCTTTCATAAAATTAAGTAAAAAAATGAAGGCAAAAAACAAAATTCTTTTAGAAGATGCGCTTTTGTTGGTTGAACAAAACTTTTTTTTCCTACATGCTGGACAGTTTTTTGGAAAATTAGCAAAAGAAGCAGAGTTTGATGATGAAATTCTTAGTGTTTCACTAAAGTGCGATGAGCTTCATACATATAAGTTTCACCCCCAATTTACTAGAGCAGTTATTGATGATGCGAAGAGTCATCTAGGTGAAGTTAGTCTTTTTGAGTACTTTGTAGCTTTTAATGCCTTTAGAGGAATAGGCATGGCAATGGTTGAAGCCATGAGACTTGAGACATCTTTTTCTATGTTTTTAAAAAAACAATTAGGACTTCAATATGAACCTTTTTATGACATTTTATCTTTTATTAGAAATGTACTATCTCACAATATTCATGCTGAAATAGCACTTAGCTCTAAAGACTTTGATGGAACACTAAAAAGAATAAAAAGAATGAAAAGAGATACAAATGTAATTTTTAATTTTAATTATCAAGAAGATCTACCGCAAATTTTATCCCCTCATCCAAGTTATGGTTTTACTTGTGAGGTGGATTTTGAAGAGTTAGAAGAGGGTATGGAGTTTTTAGAAGTACTGCCTCTTTGGGAACTTTTTATGATTAGCGAGCTTTCATTTAACCTAGTTCAAGCCTTTAGAGCATTAAATCCCAATAACTTATAGCTATTAGCGTTATTACTAAAATAGATACTATATTTATGAAAAATCCAAACTTCATCATTGTTGTAGTTTTAACTACACCTGTGCTCATTGCTATCGCATTTGGAGGGGTTGCGATAGGGAGCATGAAAGCGTAGCTTGCGGAGATTGTTGTAACTAAAAGTAAGAGTTCAATTTTTATTGATGATAATTCTCCAAAAGCATAAACTATTGGCAAAGCTATGGATATTAAAGCAGTATTGCTTGTTATGTTTGTAGTAAATGAGATGATAAAGCACATTATTAAAATCAAAACCCAAGGAGATAAAGATGATAAAATGTGCAGTTTTAAAGCAAACTCTCCTGCTAATCCAGTAGATGAGAAAGCTTGAGCTATGCTAAACCCAGCGCCAAATAAAAATATGATTTCATAAGGAATTTTTTTAGTATCACTCCATTTTAAAAACCCTATTTTTGGCAAAAACATAAGCAGTCCAAATCCAAGCAATATTCCACTCTCATTTAACCCCAAACCCTTATAATATGGCTCAATAGGCGAGTTTAACAAAAGCAATAGTGCTAGTAAAGATAAAACAATAAGCAATCTTTTTTGCTCAAATGAGAGAGGGTTATTGTCTTTTAACTCTTTGATTTGCTCCTTTTTTTTAATGCCAAATGAGAGTAGGTAAGATGAGATAATTAAGATAAGTATTGATAAAGGAGCTACTAAAACTATCCACTCTATAAAACCAATTCCTGGTAATCCTTCTTTTTGTAAAAATCCCAAAAGAATCATATTTGGTGGAGTGCCAATTGGAGTCATAATCCCTCCAATGCTAGCTCCATACGCAATTGCCAAAATAAATCTTACTTGAAGATTTTGACTATTTGTTAAAAATGAAGCAATAGGGATTAGCAAAAGAGCCGCAGTTGTGTTTGAGAGCATTGAGCTTAAAAATGCTGAAGTTGCACCAAGTGAGAGGATAATGCCAAAGGGAGTTTTTGGAAAAACAGATAAAATCTTAGTTGCAATAAGTTGATGAAGTTTAGTTTTTTCTGTTGCAATAGCTAGTAAGAAACCGCCTAAAAATAGAAAGATTATAGGGTTAGAGTAGTTTGCTGTAGTGCTATTTGTTGGCAAGATATTAAAAAATGGAAAGATGATTATGGGGATTAATGAGACAACTCCAAGCGGGAGTCCTTCATTTGTCCATAAAACCACCATCGTAATTAAAACTGCAATAAAAGCTGCTTGTATTGGTGTGAAAAATGAGAAAGAGACTAAAAAGCCAGTAGTGCCAGCAAGAAGTGCTAAAAAAATAGGAAAAACCTCTTTAACCATAAACTCTCTTTTAAACTGTTTTAAATAAAGCCCAAATTATGCCATAGTAAAAAGAAATTAGGGTTTTTTAAAACAAAACAGACTCTATTTGTACTAATTCACACTATTTTGCTATTTTCTTAAGTCTGTTTTTAATATAATCTGTCGCTTCAAAAAGGATAAAAATTGAGTGGATATAAGAAAGTCTTATCTGTTTTAATTGTCGTTGCCTCTTTTTTGCTCGTGCTTAAGGGGATTAGAGACTATAATAATTTAAAAGAGACTTTTAGTTTGATAGTGATAGAGGAGTCAAAATCATTAACAGATATAATTTTATCCATTAGAAAATCTTTTGAAACTTTTTTAGTAGAAAATTTAAAAAAGGCGCAAGACAAAAAGATTATGCCTATTTCCATTGTTGAAAATATTACTACAAATTTTAGCAGTATTGATAATGGAAGAAGAAAAATCGAAATTGTCTCAATGTTGCCTCATGAGACAAGAAATAAACCAACAAAACAAGATGAGAAGATTTTAGAGTGGTTTAAAAACAATCCAACAAAAGAGAACTATTTTGAAAAAAACAGTAGTAACTACATTTACTATGCCCCTTTAAGAGTTGATAGCATTTGCCTAGAGTGCCATACAAAAAGTGAACTTACCAAAGAACATAAAGAGGGTTCCATTTATGGGGCTATTAAGATAATTGGTAGCAATGAGATAGTTAAAGCCAATTTAAAAAAACAGTATGATCAGTACATGATAATCTATACATTCATAGTTACAATTCTTTTCATGCTTTTAATTTTGCTAATAAAACAGATATTTTATAAAGAAGAGAGATATAGAAAGAGTTTAGAAAAAGAGATTAAATCTCAAGCTAAACTGCTAGATTATAGGCTTTATCACGATAGTTTAACTGCTCTTCCAAATAGAAATCAACTCATTAAAGATTTAAGTAAACCAGAAAAGCTTCTTTTAACTTTAGTAAATATCGATGAATTTAGACACATAAATGATCTTTATGGGGAAGATTCAGGTGATGAAGTACTCATCTCTTTGGCTGGATTTTTAAAAGAGTTTGCAAAAAAATATAAAGCTCTAGCTTATAAACTTCACGCAGATGAGTTTGCTTTAATCTTTAAAGATATATCCACCAAAGAGTTATCCATCATTGCAAGTGAGCTCACATCTGAGGTTTCACAACTTGTTGTCATTACTGATGATAATTTTGTGATAAATATGGGAGTAACTATTGGCGCGGCAATGGATGAGAGTGAACTTTTAACGCACGCAGATATGGCACTAAAGCAAGCAAAGAAAAATAAACTCTCTTACCTTTTATATGAAGAGTCACTTGAGATTAAAGAGGAGTATGAGAGAAATATTGAGTGGGCTAGGAAAATTAAAAAAGCTATAAAAAATGAGAAAATAGTTCCATATTATCAAGCTATCTTCAATACAGATGGAAAAAGTATCGCTAGTGTTGAAGTTTTAATGAGGATGATAGATGAGAATGCAGAAGCTATTAGCCCAATTTTGTTTTTAGATATAGCTAAAAAGAATAAACTATATCCACAATTAACTAAAATCATTATCCAAAAAAGCTTTAAAGAGCTAGCGCTAGTTGATATAGATTTTTCTATAAACTTATCGATAATTGATATTGTAAATCAAAAAACATTCAAATTTATTTTAGATCAAATTGACAAGTTTCCAGATCCAAGAAGAATTACTTTTGAAATCCTTGAGAGCGAGGGGGTGGAAAATTATGAAGAGATTTTAAATTTTGTAAAGATTGTAAAATCTTATGGGTGCAACATTGCAATAGACGATTTTGGCTCAGGTTATTCAAATTTTGCCCATATTTTAAATTTAAAAATCGATCTACTAAAACTTGATGCCTCTTTAATTAAAGATATAGATTCAAATAAAAGCGCTTTAGTTATCGTTAAAGCCATTTACTCTTTTGCAAAAACATTAGGGATAAAAACTTGCGCTTAATTTATCCACTCAAAAGAGGTTTATGAAACATTAAAAGAGCTCAAGATAGACTTTATGCAAGGATACAATTTTGCAGAGCCAATCCCTCTAAAAGAGTTAAAGAAAAGTTTTCCTTTAGTGTAAAAGCTTATCTATTAACTGTTTATACTTCTTCTCTATAACATGCCTTCATTTTTTAAGTGTATTTGTAAGCTCTTCACCAGGTTTGAATGCTTCACTTAAAAAATGGATATTTTGCAACTTTTCAAAAGGCTTGAAGCCCTCTTTTGGCACAAGAATTTCATTCATCTTTGCTTTTAACTTATTTGTCAAACTCTTGTGCTCTAAAAGATGTTCAAAACTATCCACCATCTCTCCAAAATTTTCTAAAACATACTCTTTTAGTTTTTCAAAATCTGGCACCACAAGAAGACCCAACCCTTTTTTAGAGTGTCCAACTACTATCGCATCAGCAATAAATGGAAGCATGGTTAAGGCTGATTCAATTTTGGTTGGATCAACATTCTCACCATTGGCTAAAACTATGATCTCTTTAGATCTTCCAGTAATGATTAACTCTTTTCCATAAGTTAACTTTCCTAAATCACCTGTTTTAAAAAACCTATCAGGCGCAAAGCTTTTAGCATTATCTTCCGGAGCTTTGTAGTAGCCTATGGTTACTTGCGGGCCTCTTACCCAAATTTCCCCTTCTACTCCAGCTGGTTGTTCATTTCCATTTTTATCTACAATCTTAAGCTTGGTCCCCTCAACTGGGTAACCAATCGTGCCTAAAACCTCGCATTTCATTCCTCTTCCAGCAATGCCAGGCGCGCACTCAGTCATGCCATATGCATTTACTATCCTAATGCCAATCGCATCAATCCATTTTTCCAAATAACTTGGCAAGCTACCGCCACCACTTATGGCAGCTCTTAATCTTCCTCCAAACTTCTCCTTAACTAAAAGAAACTTTCTTTTGGCAAAGGCATTTAATGGATATAGGAAAAAACAGGCTACATTTCCAACAACTTTATTCTTCACTCTTTTAAATGAACTCTCTTTTTCATATGAGATAAGTGCACCCTTTCTCATCCTGTCATAGTAGTTGTAGCGAGTGCTTATGTCTATTAGTTTTTGGAAAATCTTTGCCTTTTTTGGACTCTCTTTTTTAATGGCTTGATTTATCTTTGAGTACATCGCTTCCCAAAGTCTAGGCACCGTTGCTACTAAAGTTGGCTTATACTCTTCCAAATCACTTGCAAAGCTTTTAATGGTAGAGTAGATAGTCTTGCATCCATTTGCTATTGATATATACTCTGCCGCTCTTTCAAAAATATGCCATGAAGGGAGGATGGAGAGCCAAACATCATCTTCATTTAACTCAATTACTTTTGGTAAAAATAGTACATTGTGGATTATGTTTTCATGAGTTAAAAGTACGCCTTTTGGGGTTCCAGTAGTGCCTGAAGTGTAGATGATGGTAAATATATCTTCACTTTTTAAACTCTCTTTTTTTAAGATAAAGTGCTCTATCTCATCCTTAGCAATAGTTCTATCTTTTAGTAAGTCATTGTATGAAAAAAGTGAGCTAAAAAAGGTGTGAGTTTTATCTGCTTGAATGATGAAGGTGGCTTTTAAATCTTCAAAACACTCTTTGCTATTTTCATATGCCTCTTTTGTTTCAACTATCGCAAACTTAGCTTCAGAGTGTGAGATGATAAACTCAATCTCTTTTGGTGGAGTATCTAACCCTCTTGGCACGCTTATAGCGCCTAAACTTACTAAAGCTAAATCAGTTACTATCCACTCATATCTATTGTTTGAGTATAGAAAAACCTTTGTACCTTTTGTTATCCCTTTTGATTTGAATGCCTTTGATAAAAGCAGGGTATCTTTAAAAAGTTTTTCATAAGTTACTACAAACTCTTCATCTAAAACTCTATAAATAAAAGCTGTTTTTTTTGGGAATTTTTCGTAACTTTGGATTAGCATATGAAACAGAGTTTGGGGCATAATAAAAAATCCTTTTTTACAAATCTTATCCAACCAAGACTTACAAAATAGAAAAAACAGATATTCGCAACTCTTTTAGCTACAATAAAATTTTCAAAAAGGATTTATGATGAAGAAAAAAGTAGCAATACTGCTTAGTGGTGGGGTTGATTCAACTTACGCGGCATATTTGCTAAAAGATAAAGGGTTTTTTTTAGAAGGATTTTACTTAAAGCTTCACTCAAACAGAAAAAAACATGAAGAGGCTATGGAAAAACTAAATGAAATCAGTAAAAATTTAAATATAAAAGTGCATATCATAGATTTAAAAAAAGAGTTTGAAGAGAAAATATATAACTACTTTATAAACTCCTATAAAGAGGGTCTAACCCCTAATCCTTGCGCTTTGTGTAATCCTACCATTAAGTTTGGATTAGCCTTAGAAAAAGCATTAGATTTTGGATGCGAATATATTGCAACTGGGCACTATGCTAAGGTAGAAAATGGATATATTTATGAGGCAAAAGATAAAAATAAAGATCAAAGTTATTTTCTATTTGGACTAAAAGATGAAGCAAAAAAGAGGATAATTTTTCCTTTGGGGGATTTGAGCAAAGATGAGGTTAAAGATGAAGCCTTTGCAAAACTCCCTTGGATAGGCTTATTAAATGAGTATAAAGATTCTCAAGATGTATGTTTTATCGAAGATAGTTATATAGATTTTCTAAAAGAGTACATAAATGTTGATGCCCCAGGGGTTGTGGTGAATAAAGATGGTGAAAAGATAGGCACTCATCAAGGCTACATGCACTATACCATAGGAAAAAGAAAGGGCTTTAGGGTTGATGGAGCGCATGAACCACACTATGTTTTAAGCACTAATCCAAAAGCAAATGAGATAGTTGTGGGTAAAAAATATGAGTTAGAGAAAATGAATATAGAGGCTAAAAACTTCTCTTTAGGTAAAGATTTTAAAGATGGAGTTTATGAGATAAAGGCTAGATATAGAAGCCAAAAAACCAAAGCTTTTGTATCTTTAAATGGTGATTTTATCACTGCAAAGCTAGATGAACCCATCTTTGGAGTTGCCCCTGGTCAAGCTTTAGTTATTTATGATGAGTCAAAAGTGCTTGGTGGTGGGTTTATAGTTTAGTTAATGCTTATTTAACAAAGCTTTAGTATTATGAAAAAATTTTGAGTAGGAAAATGGAAAAATTAAAAAAGATTATAAAGAGTAGATTTTTAATCCTTGATGGTGCAATGGGCACTAAAATTCAAGAATTAGAGATCCCAAAAGAGGCTTGGGAAGAGGCTGAGGGGTGTAATGAGCTTTTAAATAAAACTCATAGTGAAGCGATTTTAAATATCCATAAAGAGTTTATAAATTCTGGTGCAGATATAGTTAAAACCAATAGCTTTGGCGTGATGGATTGGGTTTTGGAAGATTATGGCTTAGAAGATAGCTCATATGAGCTTGCAAAACTCTCAGCTAAAATTGCCAAAAGAGCTTTTAGTGAACTTGATAAAACTCCATTAGTAGCTGGATCTTTAGGACCTGGCACAAA
>JAAYLJ010000243.1 GCA_012521935.1 Campylobacteraceae bacterium
TCCTCCAACAGCAGTTGTTAGGGCTAGCAAAACGATTCCAAAAAAGTTATATCCACTTTGCATCCCAATCAAAGCTCCAGTAACTGAAAATGAGACTAAACCAAAGGTATCGCTTAGAATGAAAAAAAGTCTTTGTTCCATTTGATCATGTTTATGAAGCTTAAAAAATATAGCAAAAAATAAAACTCCGACAACCAAAAGCCCAGGCAACATTTCAGTAAAAGCATACGCGGGCCTGCTTACTATGGCATCTCTTGTAATCCCTCCGCCAAGAGCGGTTAAAAAAGAGGCTATAAAAATCCCAAGAAGGTCTAATCTATCTTTGGTTGCCACATAAAAGCCACTTAGTGCAAAAGCGATTGTTCCTATGATTTCAGCTATAAAGAGTGGATCCATTCCTTCTTTCTTTTCCTTAAATTTAAGAATTATATCTAAATAAGCTTTTGCTTTATCTACTAATAAAGCCCATCTTTTAGATATACTCCTCCCATGAAAAATTTTAGTGCTCAAGAAATTGGACTTATATTTATGGCTACAGCTGCCCTTTGCCTGCCAATATGCGACGCGATAGCAAAGTGGCTTAGCCTCTCCCTTTCACCCGCACAAATTGCTCTATTTAGATTTGGGATTCAAACTCTGATTTTAATCCCATTTATGGTAAGAACCAAAAGAGTTTTTAAAAGCTTTCAAGTAGCATATATATTCATGGGAGCAAGTCTAGCTTTAGCCTTGCTTACACTTTTTTGGGGCTTACTCTACCTGCCTTTGGCAAACAATATTGCTCTATTTTTCATTGAACCTTTGATTTTGATTTTACTGTCATCTTTTTTCCTAAAAGAGAAGATTACAAAAGAGCAGTATATTGGTGTTGTGGGCGGACTTTTTGGAGCTTTAATAGTTTTAAGGCCAAATTTTATGGATTATGGTTTTGCCGCAATCTTACCAATGCTAGCAGCATTTTTTTATGCGTCATATTTAGCAATCACTAGAGCTAAGGTGAAAAAGGATGTGGTAGGACTTCAATTTTGGGTAGGGTTTTTTGCCACAACACTAATAGGCGCTTCTATGCTTTTAGGCTCATTTGCAAATGTTAAGATTTTAGAGTTTAGGGAAGTAAATTTAACTCTTTTTTTCTGGATAATAATTCTAGTTTTGCTCTCATTTGCTCTGCATATATTAATAGCCCTGGCAATGCAAAGATCCAAGGCTAGCTCTCTAGCCTCGCTTCAATATTTAGAACTAATCTCTGCAACCATTTTAGGATGGCTGATTTTTAAAGATATTCCAGATTTTTTAACTATCGTTGGAGCCCTTATCATCGTAATTTTTGGTATCTACACCATTAAAACCAATAGAGCTATTTAGTTCATTAATTGTTTTTATAAAGTGCAAAGGATCAACTGTGGTGCCTTGGATTATTATCCCAAAATGAAGATGGGGCCCAGTTACCCTTCCACTTGCCCCACTATATCCAATCAAATCTCCCTTTTTAACTCTATCTCCAACTTGAAGCGGCATCTGACTTAAGTGTAGATATGAGCTATATATCCCCTCTCCATGATCGATTATGACTGAGCCTCCTGCATAGTAGCGTTCTTTTGAAAGTACCACTACGCCATCATTTGTTGCATGAATTTTAGTTCCAATGGCTGCTCTAAAATCTACCCCGCTATGGTAGCTTTTCAAACTATCATTAAAAACTCTCGCAGTTCCAAATGGGCTTGTGATTTTGCTACTTAGTGGAGTTAAAAAATCCTCACTCCAAAATCTCTCTGAGCTAAAGGTGGCATATATTTTCATAGCCTCTTCATACTCAGCCTTTATTCTCTCCTCTAGCTCTTTTGGTGGAGTGATTTTAGAAGGCTCAACTTGCAAGGTTTCACTAAGGTAGTCTCCTTTTATAACTTCAATGGCTTTTACCTCTTTAGAGTTTTCTTTAATTAAACTAACTTCAATCTTTCCACTTTGCCTATAAGGCACCGCTACAAGAGCTACTCTCTTTCCATCTTTACTTAAAATAGGGGTTTTTTTACTGCCAATTAGCACCTCTTTTACACCGTTTTCAAGTGGTAAAAGATAGATTTTTCCATTTATGGCAACTTCTGCAAAAACAAGCTTCATTAGTAGTAAGAAGATTAGTAAAATTCTCAATTTTAATCCTTTTAAATAGCTTTTTTATTGTATAGGTTTAATTTTTTTAATGCAACCATCTTATCCCCATTAAAGGCTTTAAAGACTAGATAGATAATCATGATTTGATTAAGTAGGAGAAAAAAATGGATGAGATAGACTTGTGTTTGCTTATCTTCTACCCCGTAAAATTCCAAAGCTTTATAGAATAAAAATGCTACTATAAGTCCTACTAGATAACCCTTTTGCCTCACTATGTCAGCTAGGCTAAGAAGTTTGCTTCTTTATAAAATAATAGTTTCGACCCTAAAGAGATAGCCTCCAAAAATGAAGGTAAATTGATATGAGATAGATACAAAAAGAGCTATTTCATAACTATAAGAGAAGATTAAAAAAGCCAAAATCATCACTAAAGTTACCACTTCCACTAAAAAAGTGACAAGGAAAAATACCTCTTCATTCATCATCTTTTCTTAAAACTTTGCAACAAATAAAATTGCAATGGCTAAAACTATCCCGCCAAAGCTGTATATTGAGGGCTTTAGCGGAGTGTAGATGATGAATACTGAGCCTGTTGAGAGTCCAACAAAAAGAGTATTTAAAAA
>JAAYLJ010000244.1 GCA_012521935.1 Campylobacteraceae bacterium
ACATTATGAGCAAACAAGCTATCATTCATAAGTGAAGTTGCCATTGTTGAATCGATCCTATTTTCTCTAATTAAAAGATCAACTCTGCTATCTTTCACACTAGCAAGTCCCGCAAAACTCTCCTTTAAAAGCTCGATAGAAGATAAAACATCTATATCATCCCCCTCATGCTTAACCATTTCAATAACCGCATTTAAAGCTCTAGCAATATCAAGTCTTATGTTATTATACTCCTGTTTTATATGAGCATTTTTAGATTTAGAAAAAACTTTTATATTTTTTTGTAATTCTCGCATATTTTTAATGGCTTCAATTATCTCTCTAGCTGCAAGTTTTAAATCATACACATGTTTCAAATCCACTTTACTCATATTTTCCTGCGACAAAGTTGCAAAAAATATAATTTCACTGTATAGAGGTTTTAATTTTTTATGATAAGCCTCTTCAATGCTATAACTACTCATAATTTTTGATTTTGCGATGAGATTTTGAAGGTTTTTTTCATCCTTTATCTCATCTATGTTTAAAAAAATTGCATTTGAGATTGATTCAAGAGATATTTCAAAAAGCCTTTTAATCTCTTTTCTTAAAGCCTGTATGGCAGCTTCTGGAATGTGCAAAGAAACCTCTTCAAGATATATTGGTTCATTTTCAGACTTTTGAACTTTAATGAAACATTTATTCAAATAAGTTATAAATAAAGGCATAAATGGAACAAAAAGGGTAACTCCTATTAGGTTAAAAGTGGTATGAAAAAGGGCAATTTTTATGGATTCATCTTCCAAAAATCCAACTTTTTGCGCAGTAAAATCTACAAAAGATAAAATTTGAACAAAAAACATAGTTACAAAAAAAGCAGCAATAAGATTAAACACAAGATGAGCCAAAGCTACCCTTTTTCCATCTGAAGTAGAAGAGAGCGCCCCAATAATAGTTGTAACAGATCTGCCAATATTTGCCCCAACTGTAAGCCAAATAGCGCTTATGTACAGAATTTGCCCTGTGGCTAAAGCAGTAATGATTAAAGCCATACTAGCTCCGCTTGAGCGCAATAAAGCTGCAATCATTATGCCTAGTAAAACATATAAAAATGAGCCAAAATATCCAAATGAAGAGATGGAAGATAGATCAAAACTCTCTTGAAGATGAACAAAGCCATCTTTTGCATACGCAATCCCTAAAAATATAAACCCAAGTCCTAATAAAACCTTACCAAAGCCTTGCAAACCTCTCTCTTTTGCAAAACTAAGCGCAACTCCAAAGATGAGCATCGGCATTGAAAATGAAGCAATATCAAGTTTTAACCCAAAATAAGAGACTATCCACGCAGTTGTGGTTGAGCCAATATTTGAGCCTAGCATTACGCCAAGTGCGCCATTTAAGGTGATTAGTTCTGCACTTAAAAATGAGATAACTATGATAGAAGCAAGTGATGAGCTTTGCATGAAAGATGTGGCCAAAAAGCCTGAAAAGATCGATTTTGGAAGGCTTCTTGTACTTAAATGAATAACTTTTTCAAGCAAGCCTCCACTAAAGAGCCTAAAGCCATCCTCGGTAAAATTCATCCCTATTAAAAATAGAGCAATACCAACTATTATCAATTTATAATCAGGATTATAAAAAAGTATGCACCCTAATGAAAATAAAAATAGATAATAGTAGTATTTTTTAAACATTTTAAACTACCAGCTTTATAGAATTTTAAATAAAAAAGAGTAAAAGCACAACGCCTAATATGATACGATATATACCAAAAAAAACAAAGGTAAAGTGCTCTAAAAACACCATGAAAGCCCTCATTGAAAAATAGGCAACGATAAAAGATGTTATAAACCCAATCATTAGGGCAAACATATCATTTCCTAAAAACTTATCATGATGTTTTACCAAATCATACCCAGTAACAGCTATCATCACTGGAATTGCCAATAAAAAAGAGAATCTAGCACTTGTTTTTCTATCCAGCCCTACCCATAAAGCACCAACTATGGTTGCTCCAGCTCTTGAAGCTCCAGGGATTAGCGCTAAAACTTGAGCCAATCCAATAAAAATAGCCTGTTTCCAGCTAATTTTATCTACTTCATTTACAAAATGCTCTTTTTCTTTATAGAATTTTTCCGTAATTAAAAAAACCACTCCACCAATGATAAACGCCCAAGCTACGATATTTACGCTAAATAGATTTTTTATAAAACTAGCAAATAAAAACCCAATGATGCCTATTGGCAAAAATGATACAAAAATCTTTTGCCAAAGTATGATTTTCTTAAAGCTAAAATGCTCTTTATATGCAAACAAAACAGCTAAAATAGCGCTAAATTGAATGATTATTTCAAAAGCTTTTATCTGCGCACTTTGCTCTAGGTTTAAAAAATGGCTTGTAACTATTAAGTGTCCAGTTGAAGAGACTGGTAAAAACTCTGTTAAACCCTCAACAACTCCTAGGATAAAAGCTTCTAAAAAACCCATATCTTATAGACTCAATGCTCTTAATTTTTCAATCCTATCATCTAATGATGGATGAGTGCTAAAAAGAGATTTTAAAGCTCCTCCATCAATCCCAAATGCTCTCATGTTTTCTGGAAGTGGATCTCTTGATGAAGCTCTTTGAAGTGCTTTAAGAGCTGAAATCATTGCTTCTTTGCCAGCTAAAAAAGCTCCAGCTTCATCAGCTCTATACTCTCTATATCTAGAATAAGCCATAACAATTAAAGAGGCTAAAAAGCCAAATATAACTTGAGAGAGCATAGAAGCTATCATGAAGCCAGCCCCAGCTTCATTGTTTTTATTTTTTAAAAGTACTTGATCTACAAAATGTCCAACAACTATGGAGAGAAATATCACAAAAGTATTTACAACGCCTTGAATGAGAGTTAAAGTTACCATATCTCCATTGGCCACATGCCCAATTTCATGCCCCAAAACTGCTTCAACTTCATCTTTATTCATAGTTCTAAGAAGTCCCCTACTAACTGCTACTAAAGCGCTATTTTTAAACGCACCTGTTGCAAAAGCATTTGGACTCATGCTTTCAAAAATGGCAACTTCTGGCATCTTAATCCCAGCTCTTTTTGAAAGTTTTTCAACTGTAACTAGAAGCCATCTCTCCTCTTCATTTCGTGGAGACTCTATGACTTTTGCTCCCATTGAAGTTTTTGCCATCTGTTTTGATAAAAAAAGTGAAATTAAAGAGCCACTAAAGCCTACTATTAGTGAAAAGAGTAGCAGTGATCCTAGGTTTAAACCATTCT
>JAAYLJ010000245.1 GCA_012521935.1 Campylobacteraceae bacterium
CTAAATCAAACTCAACTCTTTGTTTTAACCTTTGATATTCAACTAACTTATTCTCCCCTTCAAACTCTTTTAACCTCTCCTCTAACCCCTCTTCAATCTCTTTAACCGCATTTGCAAGCCTAGTTTCCCCAACTATAAACTGGCTTGAAGCAAAAAGAATAAACTTTTTAACCTCTTTTGTAGTCTCATTTGTAAGTGCGTCATAATGCACTATCCTTTCTATCTCATCTCCAAAAAACTCCACCCTTAAAGCTTCATCTTCACTATAAGCTGGGTATATATGCACAACATCGCCATGAACTTTAAAATCTCCCCTATCAAAGGTTAAATCATTTCTACTATAACCCATATCTACAAGTCTTAAGAGGAGTTTTTTAAATGAAATTTGCTCTCCCACTTCTAAGATTTGCACCATGTCTTTATACTCTTTTGGATCACCTAACCCATAGTTTGCGGAAACTGAAGCTATGCAAATGACATCATCATAACTTAAAAGTGAAGCCGTGGCACTTAGTCTTAATCTCTCAAGTTCAGCATTAATTGAGCTATCTTTTTCAATGAATAAGTCTTGTCTTGGAATGTAAGCTTCAGGTTGATAATAATCATAATAAGATATGAAATATTCAACATGATTATTTGGAAAAAATCCCTTAAATTCGCTGTAAAGTTGCGCCGCAAGAGTTTTATTGTGTGTCATTATAAGAGTAGGGCGCTTTAACTCTTTTATGATATTTGCCATAGTATAAGTTTTCCCACTCCCAGTTACTCCAACAAGGGTTTGGTATCTATTTTTATTTTTAATGGAGCTAACTAGAGCCTTTATGGCTTCTGGCTGATCTCCTGCTGGGGAAAAACTGCTTTCAAGTTTAAAGAGCAAGATAACTCTCCTTTAGGTTTTAGATTAAATTTCGCTACAATTCTAAAAGATTATATCCTATTAAGGAGCATGTAGTGTTTGATGAACCTCAAGTTGTAAACAGACTAAAAGATAGAGTTGATGAGCTTTTAGTGAAGTTTGAAGAGTTAAGAATTGAAAATGAAGAGTTAAGAAATGAGCTAGTTAACCAAAAAGCTCAAAATGAGGTTAAAGATACCCAAATAGCTAAGCTTCAAGATAGTTTACGCTTTAAAGAGGTAGAGTCTGAAGATATTTTTGATAAAATCGAGGCTGTGTTAGGGCGATGAAAAAGGTAACGATTTCCGTTGCTTCAAAAGACTACACCATAACGCTAGAAGATGCGTTTGCTGATTATTTTACAAAAGATTTAGAAAAACTATTAGGCAGCAAGAAAGGGTTTGACATAAAAGAGCTTTTAACAGCTTTTGTACAAAAAAGCTATGAAAACTACAGATTAGAGAGCAATTTAAACTCAGTTGTTATGAATATTGAATCAAAGTTAAGTAATAATTAATACCCATAGGGTTAAAATATGAACTTTAAAAACTACAAGAAGGAGTTAAGATGAAGCGTGGTTTTACCATGATAGAGTTGATCTTTGTGATCGTGATTTTGGGGATTTTAGCTGCAGTTGCCATCCCAAGGCTTGCTGCAACTAGAGATGATGCTACGGTAGCTAGTATTAAAACACAAATTGGAACTATAGTCCAATCAGTTCCTGCTTGGTACACAGGACAAAAAGAGATAAGCATTGAAAATGCTATGCAGCTTGATACAAGTGTTTGGAAGCAAACTAAGGGCAAGGCTCTTTATACATATGAAGACGGAGAGGATGGAAAGATTGAAGTTTACATCATTGACACAAATGAAACAGGAGATGCAATCATCAGTGAAGGTGAGATAAAAACTGCAAAGACTGCGGTGGATTTAGAGGACGATAAAACCGTAAAAGTAGCTGGTATTGAAGATACGCCATGGCTAATTATTAAACTAACAGAGGGCGAAGGCACTAGTACTGTTAAAACCTTAAAAAATGATCTTGATGTAAGAGATGTGGCTGTTCCTATTGCAGGTAGAAGAGTAGTATGGTAAGAAAAGCCTTTACAATGGTAGAGCTTGTTTTTGTCATTGTCATTTTAGGCATTTTAGCAGCAGTGGCGATCCCTCGCCTAGCTGCTAGCAGAGATGATGCCTCATTAGTCAAAGCTAAAAGCGATTTAAGCGCTATTAGAAG
>JAAYLJ010000246.1 GCA_012521935.1 Campylobacteraceae bacterium
AAGCTCATTAACTGCTAACTCCTCCAAGGTAAATCACTTGAGCAGTGATAAAATCACTCTCTTTTTTGCAAAAAAAGTCAACTACATTTATGATATCTTCAAATTCACCAAATCTTTTTATGGCTTGCTTTTCTAGCAAATCGTCCATTTTTTCTTTTGGAACAGCTTTGATGAGATCAGTTTTTATGGGAGTTGGGCCTATGGCATTTACTGTTATGTTAAAGGGAGCGAGCTCTTTCGCAGAGATTTTTGTTAAGCTTTCAATCGCAGCCTTACTTGAAGCATAAATCGCTTCTCCATCTAAGTTTAGAGGCTTTGCTACAGTTGTGAAATTGACTATTCGACCATTTTTTTGCTTCATCATAACCTTTGAAACTTCTCTACTAAATATAAATGTTCCTAAAAAATTGGTATCAAAAATCTTTGAAACAGTGGTTGTGGATGTGGTTAAAAAGTGATTCATTGAGGCAATTCCAGCATTATTTAAAAGTACATCTATGCGCCCAAACTCTCTTCTTATCTGTCTAATCATGCTAACAACCGCGCCCTCATCATCCACCTTTAAGCTAAAGTGTTTGTAGTTTGGATGAGTGATGCTAGCTTCGCCTCTACTACAACCAATGACAGTATCGTTTTTATCCAGATAATGCTTCGCTAGTGCCTTGCCTATGCCTTTGCTAGTGCCCGTTATGACTATAATTTGACTCATTTTATTTCTTTATCTTTTTTATACTTTTACTTACTTTTGCAAAACCTAAGTTAAATTCAAATTTTGTAGTAGTTTCCACTAACTCTCCCTCTTCGTCATCTGCTAAGATTTCATCTTTTATTTCTATGATTTCTTCTAAAATTCTATTTGATTTTTCTGCTAAGCTTTGCTGTTTGGCTTTATCTTCTGTTTTCATAATGGCGTTGATATTTCTTGAGAGCTCTTTTATCTTTGCAAAAGTTTCAATGATTTTTATAGTTGTTTCTGTTGCTACCTTGCTCTTTATGATGGTTGCTAGCATGTACAACCCTTTTTCTGTGAAAACTTTTGGCAGGTGAGGTGAGTATTTTATTGGTGAGAGGTGGTGGAAATTTTCCACCAGTTCATCTTTTTCTTTTTTATTTAGTTCTAATATGTAGCCTTTTGGAAACTTATCGGGGTTATTTGAAACCGCTTTATTTATATCCCTAGTCTCCACTCCATAAAGTTGTGCTACATCTCTATCTACTAAAACATACTTATCTTGATATCTGATTAGTCTGCTTTCTAGTTCCTCAGGTTTTATAACTCCCATTTCACACTCCTAGCAAGCTCTCAACATATAAAACCAAGCTCTCAACACTTCTAAATGGTGAAGTTTTTGCACTCATAGCTTTCTCATCAGCTAAAACCAAATCTTTTTCAAATTCATCACTAATCCTATCTTCTAAATCAGCTATGAAACTAACTAAAGCTAGGCTATCCAAAGCGCCCACTCCTCCATAAAGTCTAGTTTTTAGGGTTGGATTTTCAAGTTCATCTTTTTCGAGCTCTTCATTTAACTCTTTTAATGTTTCAATGACTATTTTTTCTATCTTATCTCTCATGCTCACTCCTTAATGCTGTATGTGGTTTTGCTCAAATATTTTTTAACTGGGCTTAAGAGTTTTGACTCTTTTTTCTCATCCCACTCTTTCTTTGAGAGCTTTAAATATATATACTCTTCATCGCTTTTGTATTCGCTAAATCCAAAGCTTTTGTTGAAACTTAGGGCTTGAGGATTGTTTTTTTTGATAAAAGAGTTTAAATTCTCATCAAACTTACTAAAAATATAGTTTAAAAAAATATAACAAGATAGCGATTTGTACATGGGGTTTACTTCATCTTTAAAGTAAAGTCCCCAAAAAAGCTTTCCATCTTTTACAAAATTGAGTGAGCCCAAAATGTCCTCTTCTTTCATTAGAGCAAAATATTTTCTATCATTTAATGTTTTTAAAGTTTTAATAAAACTCATATGATCTTCTAGGCTTATTTTTTTACTCTCTCTCATATTTTCTCTTATCTGTTTTTGGTTTCTAAGCCTTAAAATCTCCCTAGATTCACTCTCATTTAGATAGATAAAGTTTTTAAAAATCAAGTTCAACTCTATCAGCAAATTTATAATCTTTTTTTGCCCTCTTGCCCAAAATATCTTTCAAATATCTTGGATGAAGCCCATAAAACGGCCTAACGCTTTTTATATTCTCCTCACTAAACCTCTCACCTTTTTTTATATCTTTGCAAACATACAAGCTTCTTGCAAATCGTCTCTGTTTTTCTCGCTTTTCATTTAGGGTGTATTCAACTTTTCCTAGCAGTTTTTCAGTACTTCTAATTGCTTGAATCATCTCTTGAAATTCATTCTTATCAAGGCTAAATTTACTATCAGGTCCACCTATATTTTTATCTAAAATGAAGTGTTTTTCTACAATTTTCGCACCCAAAGTTACAGCAACAATAGGTGCAATATGCCCTAAAGTATGGTCTGAAAACCCAACTTCCACCCCAAAAG
>JAAYLJ010000247.1 GCA_012521935.1 Campylobacteraceae bacterium
ACGCTATTTGCTCCAACTGCTAAAGCTTTTGCAACATCTCCAGAGTACCTAATGCCTCCATCAGCAATTACTGGAATATTATATTTTTTTGCAGCCTTAACACATTCTAGTATGGCAGAGATTTGAGGTACACCTACTCCAGCAACTATTCTTGTAGTACATATACTCCCAGGCCCAATACCCACCTTAACTGCGTCAGCTCCAGCTTCTATTAAAGCTATGGCCGCCTCTTTTGTTGCGATATTTCCAGCAACAATATCTACATTCTTAATCTCTTTTTTAAATAGTTTTAAAGTATCTATTATCCCTTTAGAGTGACCATGAGCTGAGTCTAAAACTAAAGCATCAACCCCAGCATTAGCTAAAGCTAGCGCCCTATCAAGTTGATTAACCCCAATGGCTGCTCCAACTCTTAATCTTCCATATACATCTTTATTTGCCTCAGGGTACTCTTTTCGTTTCTTTAAATCTTTAATGGTAATTAATCCTTCAAGCTTACCATCTTTATCAACTATTGGAAGTTTTTCAACCTTATTTGTATGAAAGATTTTTTCAGCTTGATCTAAATCACACCCTGAGGGTGCAGTAATTAAAGGCATTTTCGTCATAGCCTCTTCAACTAATCTTTCAAAATCTTGTTCAAATCTTAAATCTCTATTTGTCAAAATTCCTATAAGTTTTTTATCTTTATCAACAACAGGCACTCCAGAGATTCTAAATTCAGCCATTATTTCAAGTGCCTCTTTTATGGTAGCTTTTGGCCCAATAGATATTGGATCTATTATTATCCCACTTTCACTTTTTTTAACTCTTTGGACTTCTCTAGCTTGTGCATTTATGTCCATATTTTTATGGATTATCCCAATACCGCCAAGCCTAGCCATCATAATAGCAGCTCTATGCTCAGTCACTGTATCCATAGCAGCTGATACAATAGGAATATTTAATGAAATATTTTTTGAAAACCTAGAGACTAATGAAACCTCTTTTGGTAAAACTTCTGAGTATTTTGGAACTAAGAGTATATCTTCAAATGTTAACGCACGACTTCTAATTTTCATTAATTCTCCTTACTTAGTAAGAGTTTTTCTAGCAAAAGAGCGCCATCAAACAGGCTTTGTTCATCATAAGCTTTAGCTATTAATTGCCCACCTATTGGCAGTTTATTTCGATCTTTGCCTATTGGCAGTGATAGTGCTGGCAAATTAGCTAAGTTAATTGAGGCGGTGAAAGAGTCACTTAAATACATTTTTAATGGATCTTTTATATTTTCAATTTCAAAAGCAG
Source organism: Campylobacteraceae bacterium (assembly GCA_012521935.1). Classification (GTDB taxonomy): domain Bacteria; phylum Campylobacterota; class Campylobacteria; order Campylobacterales; family Campylobacteraceae; genus JAAYLJ01. The sequence continues at coordinate 1,288 of JAAYLJ010000247.1, forward strand.
TTGATGGAGTGGTTGGGGTAAAAATAAGATCATGATTTTTAAAAATGTTTTCATACTCTTGTTTTATCGCTTCCCTTACTTTAAGAGCTTGCAAATAATATTTTTCATACTGCCCACTACTTAAAACATAAGTTCCTAAAAGTATTCTTCTTTTAACCTCATCTCCAAAACCCTCATTTCTACTCTTTTCATAAAGCTCTTTTAAATTTTCTGTTTCTGCTCTAAAACCATATCTAACCCCATCAAATCTACTTAAGTTTGTGCTAGCTTCTGCGGTTGAGATGACATAATAAACCGCTACATCTCTTTTAAAATCTGGCATTTGCACATAAGTAATTTCATTTCCATGTGATTTTAAAAGCTCAATGCTCTTTCGCATAGCCTTTTGTATATCTTCATCTGCTTCATTTAAAAAATTCTCAATTACAGCTATTTTGAAAGTTTTATCGCTATTTAAAAAATCACTCACTCTTTTGTGCGGTTCGTTTAAACTTGTTGAATCTTTTGGCTCATGCCCAGCGATAATATCATACAAGATAGCTGCATCTTCTACATTTTGAGTTATTGGCCCAATTTGATCTAATGAGCTTGAGTATGCTCCAAGTCCATATCTACTCACCTTTCCATAAGTTGGTTTCATTCCAACACAACCACAAAACGCAGCGGGTTGCCTGATGCTTCCACCAGTATCACTTCCCAAAGCTGCGATAGCTAAGCCACTAGCAACAGCAGCTGCGCTTCCCCCGCTACTTCCACCAGGTGAGTGTTTAAGATTGTTAGGGTTTAGTGTTCCTCCATAGCATGAGCTTTGTGTAGAGCTTCCCATGGCAAATTCATCCATATTTGTTCTACCAAAGGGTGAGAGGTTATTTTTTAAAAGATTTTGAATTACTGTTGCATTATATGGGCTTATGTAGCCTTTTAGCATTTTTGAAGCACTTGTAATTTCCCATCCTTTTACTTGGATGTTATCTTTAATGGCAATAGGAATTCCATCTCCATAATCATTTATTTTAGAGCCAGTTAATTGTTCAACATAAGCTCCTATCTCCTTTTTTGCCTCTATTTTAGAAATCAACTCTTTTTTTAAATTCTCAACCTCTTCTTTTGGAAGCGATAAAGCTTCTTTTAAAGTCATCTTTTTTCCTTAGGATTTTTTTTGTTAACCAGTTTTACCCCAACGGCAATCACAATGAAGATAACAATTACAGTTATTGCTATAACCCAAAAACTAATAGATTTTGAGTGATCAAGCATTGCTTAAAACCTCTTCACATCTTTGGCATAAATTCTCTTTTGCCTTAAACTTCCAGCATCTTGGACATTTTAATGCTTTAGATCTCCACAGTATAAACTGCTTATCTTCAATGTTAAATCTTGCTAACTCTTCATCTAAAGAGATATTTATAATTTCACTAACATTAAAAAGATCTTCCGCATCAACGCCTGTTAAATTTAAAAACTCAGCCTCAAGTGCCAATTCAAGCGTAGATTTAATCTTTCCACTCTTTTTAAGCTCATCCACAATTTCAAAAAACTTCTCTCTTGCAAGCAAAGCTTTACTTAAATCATAACTCACGCTAGGAAGCTTTTCATAACTTATATCAAAAACATCTTCATTTTTATTTATTAAAATCTTAGGTGCATGCTCTAGCACTTCATCTACTGTGTAGGTTAATACAGGGGCTACTAAAGGTAGTAAACTTTTTAAAATGTATGCCATCGTAGTTTGAGCACTTCTTCTTTTTTGATCATTTTTAGCATTACAGTAGAGTCTATCTTTTGTGATATCCATATATATTCCACTAAGTTCCACCGTTATAAAATGGCCTAAAACTGAATAACCTTTTGAGAAATCATATCTACTAAAAGCTTCTTTAGCTTCAGAAAAAGCTTTTGAAGCCTCACCCAAAATCCATAAATCTAAACTTCCAAACTCTTCATTTGTGCAAAACTCTTCCAAATCACTTATATTTGCAAGTAAAAATCTAATAGTATTTCGTATTTTTCTATACTGCTCTCCAACTTGTTTTATGATATTTGGACTGATTTTTAACTCAGATGAATAATCACTCATACCTACCCAAAGTCTTAAAATCTCAACCCCATTTCGCTTGATAATATCTTCAGATGAGACAACATTTCCTTTAGATTTACTCATCTTTTCACCCTTTTCATCTACCGTGAAACCATGAGTTAGTATGGATTTATATGGAGCTTTTCCTCTTGCAGCAGTGCTTACTAACAGTGAGCTTTGAAACCAACCTCTATGCTGATCGCTCCCCTCAAGATACATTGAAGCAGGATACTCTCCAGCGTCATATTCATTAGAGTCTAACACTGCTCTCCATGTGCTTCCGCTATCAAACCAAACATCTAAAATATCCATCACTTTTTCTATACTATTTGGATCAATATTTGAATCTTTAGGAAGTAGCTCTTTAATAGACTTTTCCCACCAAGCATCTGCTCCCTCTTTTTCAAATATCTTTGCAATGTTTTCTAAAACATCTTCATTTAAGATGATTTCATCACTTTTTTTATCTTTAAAAAAAGCTATTGGTACGCCCCAATCTCTTTGTCTTGAGATACACCAATCAGGCCTATTTTCAATCATACTTCCAAGTCTTTTTTGCCCACTTTTTGGAAAAAATTGAATATTTTGCACATGCGAGCTAGCAAGTTCCCTTAAACTCTTACCCTCAATTCTCCCCTCATCCATTGCTATAAACCATTGTGGAGTTGCTCTATAAATAACAGGTTGATGAGTTCTCCAGCAAAATGGATAGGAGTGAGTAAATTTTGTCTTATATACTAAAGAATTGCCAAGCAAAGCGAGGATCTTTTCATTTGCATCAAAAACATGCATACCAACAAACTCTTTGGGCAAAAGTCCATCTTTTAACAGTCTATCATCATACTTTCCATCTTCATCAACAGGCATCAATACTTCAAGTCCATACCGTAAAGAGATCTGATAATCCTCATCACCGTGCCCAGGAGCCGTATGAACTAAACCACTACCCTCTTCAAGCACTACATGTTCGCCTAAGATAAGTAGCGAATCTCTGCCATTTAGTGGATTTTTAACTTTGAAATTTTCTACCTCATTAGCTTTAAAGCTTTTTAAAATCTCTCCACTTGTAACCTCTTTTTCAACTAAAGAGCCTACTAAATCTTTTGCAACTATGTAACCTTCTTTAGTGACTACATAGGTAGCTTCAGGATTAAGCGCAATGGCAACATTAGATGGGAGTGTCCAAGGAGTTGTAGTCCATATAAGAGGCTTTAACTCTAAATTTAAATTAAACTTTTCACTTAAATCTTTATTTGCCTTAAAAGCAACAATTATTGAGTAATCTTCTTTATCTTTATACTCAACCTCAGCCTCAGCTAGAGCACTCTTTGCTGCCCAAGACCAAAATACAGGCTTACTTCTTCTTACTAAAAGTCCTCTTTTAGCCACCTCACATAAAGCTTTGTAAATGTGAGATTCAAAGGCATAATTCATGGTTAAATATGGATTTTCCCAATCCCCTAAAACCCCTAAAGCTTGAAAGCCTTCTTTTTGAATCTCTACAAACTTTTGAGCGTGTGCCCTGCAAAGCTCTCTTATCTTTTTCTTTGGTAAAGACTCTTTTTTCTCTTTACCTAAATTTTTTTCAACTTGCTGCTCTATTGGCAATCCGTGACAATCCCAACCTGGCACATATCTAACATTTTCACCAAAAAAATAGTGAGTTTTAACAATGATATCTTTTAAGATTTTATTTAGCGCATGCCCAATGTGAAGGTATCCATTTGCATATGGAGGCCCATCATGTAGATTGAAACTCTTAGTTACATTAACTCTATTTTTTATCATTTTAGAGTAAGCATATTGGTTTTTATACCATTTTTCATATTTTAAAGGCTCATTTTGTGGAAGATTCCCTCGCATTGGAAAAGAGGTTTGAGGTAAAAGTAGTGTATCTTTATAGTCCATAATTTATTGCTCTCCTTAAGGCAGGCATTCGTATTTAAAAATTTGGATATTTTATCTTAAAACTATTTAAAAACCACTTATCATATTTTAAAAAGCTCTGTGTGTTATAATTAGAACTAATTAAAAGGAGTAGGAATGGAGCATGCTTTACTCATCATTGGTGATTCCATTTGGACTAACCAAGTAGTAATGAAGTCAATAAGAAGAGAGTATTTAACTCTTTTTAAAGAAGAGGGTGACACTTTTTTTATGGACTCAAGTAGTTCTGAATTACCATTTTTTTTAGAAGATTTAATTGGTAAATATAAAAATTTAACCATAGTTACTTTAGAGAAAAATAGCCCAACTATCAGTAAAATATTATCAACCCTAACTGAGGATACTCTTGTTTTAAAAGATCAAGTCCTACTGCCTTCAAAAGTCGTTAAAAACAGTAGTTCTTCCTACTTATTAAAGCATAAAGATAGCTACATAAACATGTTAAGTGTCGATTTTGAAAAAGAGACTCCTCCTATATTAATCCCACAAGAGCATGAAAGATTTATCTTTAATTTAGTTGGAATAGATAGAGAATCAGCTCAAATTTTACTAGAGCCAATTGCTAAAACTTTTGAAATATCTCTATTAATAACCCCGTGGGTTGAGGGGCTAATTAGGATTGAAGCAGTAGCTCAAAAATATGGGCACTTAGAGCAGTTTTTAAAAAGTGCTTACTCTTTATTCGCAGATAAACTCTTTTTATCCTCATCCCCACAAACTCACATCATAAAACAATTAGCTGAAAAAAACTTAACTCTTAGCGCTGCGGAGAGTTGTACTGGCGGGCTAGTATCTTCAATGTTAACTAGAATTCCTGGAGCTTCAAATGTACTTTTAGGCTCAATTGTTTCATATAGCAATGAAGTTAAAAAAAGATGGCTTGGGGTAGGAAATGATACTTTAAAAAACTTTGGAGCTGTTAGTAGTGAGTGTGTAGAGGAGATGTTAGAAGGTATTTTAAAAATATCTAAATCTAATCTAGCCATAGCAGTTAGTGGAGTTGCTGGGCCAGATGGAGGGACTGTCTCAAAGCCAGTTGGTACTGTTTTTATTGGAGTTGCTAGAGATGATGGGTCAAAGGTTGTTGAGCGAGTACTATTAATGGGCTCTAGGGAAGATATTCAAAATAAAAGTGCTTTACACTGCTTTAGGCTTTTGTTGCAAACTTATCCAAAACTATTTTTTTAAGTTTCTTAAAACCAGTTTGGCATTATTCATAAAACCCTTAGCCTAGCAAAGATGCCTTGACAAAGGTATCTTTTTTGCATATAATTTCAACCTCTTTTTAGAGGAAGTTTTGACTCGTTAGCTCAGTCGGTAGAGCATCTCCCTTTTAAGGAGGTGGTCGCTGGTTCGAATCCAGCACGGGTCACCATTTTTTTTGGACCCCTTCGTCTAGTGGCCCAGGACTCTGTCTTTTCAAGGCAGCAACAGAGGTTCAAATCCTCTAGGGGTCGCCAGATATTGGTCGCTTAGCTCAGTTGGTAGAGCGCCACCCTTACAAGGTGGATGTCATAAGTTCGAGTCTTATAGCGACCACCACTTTTTTGGTGCGGTGGTAGTTTAGTTGGTTAGAATACCGGCCTGTCAC
>JAAYLJ010000248.1 GCA_012521935.1 Campylobacteraceae bacterium
GTAGTAAGGATAATAAAAGATAAACCTAAAACTCTTTTAAGAGTTACTCTAACAAGTTTGAAGCGTTAAAGTCTTATTTAAAAGAGGTTGGAATTATATTGCAAGGAAGCTTAAGGGGAGGTTAAAATTAGTTTTTGATATCTACAAAACCTGTTTCTGGTTCAATAGTTATAATGATACTTTCTCCGTTTTTATGTTCTAATGTAATTTCACAAGGTGCGCTGATGAGTCTATCTTTTTGGTATGAGGATGTGTAGGTTGATAAATTACCCTTTAAAGGTCTGCCTAAATAATCAAATGCTATCCTACTAGAGCTATCTATACTGCAAGAATTGCTAAACTTTACTTTCTCCACTCCATACTTTTTTCCAATATTTAGCTCGGATGTAGCTATTTTATCCGTGGTGTATATACTGTTTGTTCCCCCAGTTAAAAGCTTTTCGGGATTCAGTGGATTTTTTGCTATCTCAGATTTTTCAGGACTGCCAGTTGGACCGGCTCCAGGCACGCTCACAACAGTGTCTTCAAAAATCGTATAAGCTTCTTTATATTCAGTCTCTTTTCTACTTGAAAATCTAAGTTGCCATCTTTTTTTAAACCAATTTGCATCATTTGGATCAAATTTATCTGCTTGCATTGCAAGATGTTGGGTGTATCTTATGTGACTCATAAGCTGATCAGCGGCTAATCTAAGATTGTTATCATTTAGTCTTGGTGTTGCTACTAATGCTAAAATACCAACGATAATGATGATAAATATTAGCTCAATCATAGTGAAAGCTTTTCTTAAATCAATCTGTTTCATGAAGATATCTTACCACAAATTAAATGATTTTAATACGAAAATGAGCAATTTTCTTATTTGTGTAGATAAGAATGAAGTCGCCTTGCTCTACTTTTTGATCTTTTAACTCCATTAAATAGTACTTTCCACCTTCATTTATGCCATAAAACTTTAACCTTGGAGCAAGTTTTGGATTGTTAGTTTTGACTTCTTTTATCTCTTTTTGCTTGATCCATTTGGCTAACTCTTTTGCTATGTGATAGTTGTGAACAAAGTGAGTGTCAACTCTTTTTACCAAATGATAAAGTGGTTTATTAAAGATGCTAAGAGTAAAGTTTAAACTTAAACTAAAAAGCACAACCATTAGTAATGAAGTGTGCCATCTTCGGTGCCTTGGAAGTCTTACTCTAAAACTATTGAAAAAAGTCCTTGTCATTAAAGGAACAGCAATCACTGCATATGGTAAAAAATCTTCCAAAATAAGCTGTTGTCTTAGGGAAAATAGGGCTGAGAAAGCAAATGCACTAAATGAGATTACCCATAAGAGCTCTTTTTTTTCTTTAATCAAGATTCTATACATCGTGTAAACATAGTAGAGAAAAACTAGGGGTGAAAAAGTTATGGCATAGATGCCAAGCGTATCTAAAAAGTATCCTTTTGGTTTTCCTCTTGCATCAAATCCATATACGCTCATAGATATTGCAAAAAGTAGTAAAGAGAGGATTATGAGGGTTCTGTCTTTGCTTGTTATGCCATAGAAAAATAGTGCAAAATATAAAATGGCAAATGAACCATCTACAAAAAGTGAAAATAAAAGTACAAAATAGGCAAGTTTTAACTGTTTATTTTGATAAAACCATACAAACAAAAGTGTTAGCAAAATAACTAATGATGCTTCATTTACAAGCAAGGCAGCGGCAAAAACGCCTGGTAGCATTAGATATATAGCTACACTAAAAAGCCTATCGATTTTTCTTTTTAAAAGTGGTTTTGAAATTTTATATAAAAGTGTTGCCGAAATAAAGTGAAAAAATACAAAAGGAAGTCTTAGGGCAAAGTCATTTTGGCCAAAAATAGTGCATGAAGCTTTTACAATGTAGTGCAAAAGTGTTCTATCTTCAAAAAATACTTTAGCTTCATGGTAGCTAATGGAGAGTTGTGTTATGCCATAAAATAGAAATATCGCGTGGGCAAGATACAAAAGTCCTAAAATACGATTTTCACTCATAGTTTTAAAAAATTCTCCAAAATCTCTTTTCCATGCTCGCTAAAGTAAGCTTCTGGATTAAAAAGCGCTCCGTATATGGGTAGATTTTTTATCTCTATTGCCATTATTTCGTCATCTTCTACGCTATAAGCTCTTGGGATTATTTGATCTACAACATGCTCTTTATCTATCGCTAAAGAGTGGTATCTTGTGACTTGAAAAGTTTTTGGTAACTCTAAAAATAGCGGACATCTTTCATCTTGGATGATTTGTGATGTTTTTCCATGCATTAATGTTTTTGCTTTTCTAAGTCTAGCCCCAAAAACTTCAGCAATGATCAAACACCCAAGCCCTATGCCTAAAATTGGCTTTTTATCTTTAAAAAACTCTACACTCTCAAGGGAGATTCCAGCATCTTTGGGCAGGCCAGTTCCAGAGGAGATGATGATTTTTTCTATATTTAATTTTAAGAGTTCATTCACGCTTAATTCATCATTTTTTATGATTTTTAAATCGGCTCCTAGCACCCTAACTAATTCAGCAATATTATAAGTA
>JAAYLJ010000249.1 GCA_012521935.1 Campylobacteraceae bacterium
ATATAAAGCTTTATGAATTAAAAAGGCTTTTTTATTGAAAAAAAAATATGAGATAGAAAAAAATTTTCCTTTTCTACGAGATTTTATCTTTAGAATTAAAGAGCAGTTCAAAAATAGCTCATCTTCTATCCACAAAGCTAGAAATGAGATAAAAAATTTAAAGCATGATGATCTTAACATCACAGCCAAATCTTTCAAAATTCCAAATTTTTTCAATAGACTTATTTACTCATTTTTTAGAAAATCAAAAGCTAAAAAATCATACCTGCATGCTGCTAAAGTGGGTGACTTTACTCCAAAAACCATAGGATATATTGAATTTTATGAAAATTTCTTACTAAATGAGAGCTATTTTTTAAGTGAATATTTTAAGTATGATTTCACCATTAGAGAGCCTCTTTTGGATAAAAACTTTAAAAACAAAGATGAAATCTTCAGAGCTTTTGCTAGGTTTACTTTTGCTTTGCATGAAAAAAACATTTTTCATAAAGATTTTAGTCCAGGCAATATTCTAGTGAAACAAAAAGATGAAGAGTATATTTTTAAAATTGTAGATATAAATAGAATGAAATTTCAAGCTCTCTCATTTAACTTAAGAGCAAAAAGTTTTTCAAAACTTTGGGCTAATGATGAGGATTTAAAAACAGTGTCAAATGAGTATGCTAAGATTTACGGAGTAGATAAAGAGCTTTTTACCAAAAAAACTTTGCACTACTCCCGCCAACTTAAAAGAAATATGAACTTCAAAAAACGCTTAAAAGGAGAGAGAGTTGTTGATTAGCGTAATGTATCACCATGTAAATAGTGACAGATGCTCTAATGAACTCTCCATTTTTGAAGAGCATCTGCTCTATATACAAAAAAACTTTACTACTGTTTTTCCTCAAGATGAATTATCTAAAAACTCTATCTGCCTCACATTTGATGATGCTTATGCAGACTTTTACCATTTGATTTTTCCACTTCTTAAAAAATACAACCTAAAAGCCCTACTTGCCATCCCCGCAAAATACATTTTAGAAAAAACTGAACTCTCATTTAAGGAGAGATTAAACTATGAACACAATGACTTGTTTAAAAACTACAAGAGTGCAACTTTTTGCACCTTTGAAGAGTTAAAAGAGATGAGAGATAGCGGGTTTATTGAGTTTGCCTCACACTCCCACTCTCATCTGAATTTACTTAAAGAGGGTGTTGATTTAGAGCTTGAGCTGAGGCATTCTAAAGAGATTTTAGAGAAAAATTTAAATGTGTGCGTGAATAGTTTTGTCTTTCCATTTGGCAAATACAATCAAACCATCCTAAAAGAGGCAAAAAAGCACTATAAATACAACTTTCGCATAGGAAACGCCATACATAGAGATTTTAATGGCATAAATGGCGTAATCTATAGAGTAAATGGGGATGGTTTGCAAGAGCCAGATGAGATTTTTAAACCAAGCAAAATTTTCAAATATAGACTAAAAGCTCTGCTAAAAAGGTTGGGTAAAAAATGAATATAAGCGCAGTAGTTTTAGTAAAAAATAGTGAAAAAACTCTTAAAAAAACTCTTGATTCACTAGCTAGATTTGATGATGTAGTGGTTTACGACAATGGCTCGACTGATAAGAGCAAAAAGATAGCCAATAGTTACGAGAATGTAAATTTAATTGAAGGTGATTTTAAGGGCTTTGGTTGGAGTAAAAACAAAGCTGCAAGTTTTGCTAAAAATGATTGGGTTTTGATAGTTGATAGTGATGAAGTAGTAGATAATGAACTTTTTTGTGCGCTAAAAAAGCAGGCTTTAGATGAAAAAACAGTATATAGACTAAACTTTAAGGCATTTTATAAAGACATCCAAGTAAAACACTGCGGCTGGAACAATCAAAAAATCAAAAGACTTTACAATAAAAC
>JAAYLJ010000250.1 GCA_012521935.1 Campylobacteraceae bacterium
CAGCGCTTGATATTAAAACTGAAGCTTTGCTTTTTGATGAGCTTGAAAAATATTTGGCAAATAGGACAACTTTAATCATTGCCCATAGACTTAGCACAATCAAAAATGCAGACTATATCTACTTATTAGATCGCGGCAAAATCATAGAAGAGGGCTCAATGGAAGAGCTTAACAAAGAAGATAGTAAGTTAAATTATTTTCTTCAAAAACAAAAGGAGTAAAGATGAGGAAAGTTTTTTCAATATTTTTTATTTTGATTATGTCAACTTCTTTTTTGGTGGCCAAAGAAGAGAGTGTTTTGGAAGCAGCCAATACTTTGCAGCACATTGTTAGAAAGTATCATAAAGACATTCCACCAGAATTAGTTGCAAATGCAAATGCCATAGTGGTTTTTTCAGGAGTAACTAAGATAGGACTTTTTGTTGGAGGATTAATTGGAGATGGCGTAATGAGCGTGAAAGGCCCAAAAGGATGGGAAGCTCCGATATATGTAACCATTGGTGGAGGTAGTTTTGGGTTTCAATTTGGAGTTGAAAGAAGTGATATTTTACTTTTTATAATGAATGAGCAGATAGCTAATGATATAAAAGATCATAAAGTTACACTAGGAGCTGATGCTTCAGTTGCTGCTGGGCCGCTTGGGCTAAATCTTCAAGAGTCAACTGATGTAAAATTTAGTAGAGATATCTACTCATATGTGATAAATAAAGGCTTATTTGCTGGTGTTTCGCTAGGTGGAACACTGTTAACTCATGATGAGAGCGTTAAGATTGATCCAAACTCTTTTGCATCAAAAAGCTTCATTGAAACTGTTAAAAAAATGTCAAGGTAATTAAATGGAAGGAATGTTAGATACCTTGACAACTCATGGGCATATCATTGGGTATGTTGCTTTGTTTTTCTACTCACTAGGTGGTGGAATGGTAGCCATAATAGCTGCTGGAGTATTGTCATATTCTGGACAAATGAACCTAAGTCTATCCATCATCATTGCAGCTATTGCAAATACTTTAGGAGATACACTACTTTTTTATATGAGTAGATACAATAAAGATGCGATAATGCCCTATATCATCAAGCATAGAAGAAAGGTAGCTCTATCTCATCTTCTAATGAAAAAACATGGAGATAAGATCATATTTTTTCAAAAATTTGTTTATGGCATAAAAACATTAATCCCACTTACCATTGGACTTACAAAATATTCCTTTACAAAATTTAATATTTTAAACGCAATTTCTGCGTCTATTTGGGCAGTTTTACTTGGTTTTGCTAGTTTTTATGCTGGCGATTCACTGATAAAAATATGGAACTATATAACGGCAAATCCATGGACTATGCCTCTTATAATAGGGACTTTATTAGGATTGATTTGGTTTTACTTTCATAAAGCTACAAGGAAGAGGTTTTAACCTCCCCTTAAGCTTCCTTGCAATATAATTCCAACCTCTTTTAAATAAGACTTTAACGCTTCAAACTTGTTAGAGTAACTCTTAAAAGAGTTTTAGGTTTATCTTTTATTATCCTTACTAC
>JAAYLJ010000251.1 GCA_012521935.1 Campylobacteraceae bacterium
CTTTCAAAACTTAAATCTCAAAATATTTTTGGAGTATTTAACTATGGGCTAAAGGCAATTCCTTAAACTAAGAAGCTACAACCCTATCTCTTCCTTGGTTTTTTGCATCATATAAAGCTCTATCTGCACTAAGCAAAATATCATCAATACTCTTTATTTTTTCACTATAAGTAGCAACTCCAAGGCTTATAGTAACCTCTTTTGGGTAGGTTGGGTATTTATGTGATTTGATAGTTTTTCTTAATTTTTCTGCTAAAACTAAAACGGACTCTTTATCTGTTTGTGTGCAAATTATCAAAAACTCTTCACCTCCCCATCTTCCTAACAAATCAGTTTGTCTAATATTTTCTAGCAACACTTTAGCACTTTGTTTTAAAACATCATCTCCAACTTGATGTCCATAATTATCATTTACTTTTTTGAAAAAATCTACATCTATTAAAATTATTGAAAATATTGAGCCATATCGTTTGCTTCTGTCTATCTCTTCACTTAGTGCCAAATCAAGTTTTGCGCGGTTGTATATATTTGTTAATTTATCAGTAATTGAGTTTTTATAGAGCTCTTCATTTTTTAAATTTAACTCTTTTGTTCTTTTTTTAACGGTTTCTTCCAAATACTCTTGATGGTTTTTAACAGATTCACTCATTGCGCTAAATACGCTTGAGAGGATGGATACTTCTTTAATGAAACTCTTCACCTCCACCACATCATACTCTCTATTTTTAATCTTTTCGCTCTCAATAGCAAGCCTAAAAATTGGTCTGACTACTATTTTTGAAAAATATAAGACCAAAGGAGCCATTAGTAAAGATGTCAATATGAAAGATAGGATTAATTTATAGGTTTTTTGATTGTATGGATTTATGGTTTTTTCATAATTTGCCAAAAAAAGCATATATTCATTTTCAAAATATCCATCTATCAAGATAGCTTGAGTGATAAACTTTTCACCACCAATTTCAATAATTTTTGGTTCATTTAACTCATTTAAATCCAAATTTAACTCTATAAATCTTTGAAAAATATCTTGATTAGTTGCTATATAAGGCTTTATCTCTTTACCATTTTGAAACATATACATCTCCATGCCATCTGCATCAAGATAATCTTTATAGAGATTTTTAAAATCTTTTAGCAAGACATCAATTGAGACTACATTGTTTGAATCTTTTAATTTTTGTGAGTAAGTAACCCCATAAGCATCAATGTGAGAAAATTTATATGGAAGCGTTTTAATCACTTTTTCATCTTTTAAAGCCATCTTATACCAAGGCCTAGAGGTTGCATCATAGCTATTATCTTCAACTCTTTGACTTCTTAAATTTAACTCTTTATCATATAAGAAAAGTTCCCTTTTTTCTATGTGCGAACCATCAATTATGATAAGAAGCCATCTATCTTCATTTGAAGCATTATAATTTTTTCTTAACTCTTCATCTATATCTAAATTTATAATTTCATAAAAACTTCCATCACCATAGCCAGTATAGGCTGCATAGAGTGCTTTTTGGGTTTTTAAAATATCTATATAAAAATCCATTCCTCTATCTGGGGCAATTTTATTCATTAAAGATACTGTTTGAAGATGGGTTGATTCACTCTCTTTTATGGAGTTTTGAATGCTTTGGACTATATTTGAAGTTTTCATATTGATTGTCTCTAAAGAGAGTTTTCTATCAACATAAAAAAGTTGTGAGCCTACGATTGCTAAAAATATTGCCGCAATTGATGCAAAAAGTGTAAGAATTGTAATTTGCAAAGAGTACTTTTTTTTAAATATCTTCTTTTTAATTTCAGCCAAATAGATCCTTTAAGAAATCTTATTTCATAATTTTTATCGATATATACTATCTAAAAAAATAGTATTGCCGTTAATTTTCTTTGATTTTTACTATTTTTGCACCTAAAGTTCTTTTTAATGTTTCAATCTCTATCTCATCTTTAACTTTTAACTCATTTAAATTTACTGGCTTGCCCTCATATAAAATTTGTGCAAAACTCTCTTTTATCTTAAACATTGTGCTTTTTGCCTCATATGCACTCATTAAACTTTTTAAATTTAACTCTTTTTCATATAGCTTTTTCCTTAAAGAGTTTTGCAAAGTTTCACTATATTCTTTTAGCAAAAACTCCTCTTTTTGTACTCTTTGGGCGAAAGAATTTTTTAATGATTTTGCAATATTTAAAATCTCTTCTAGCTTATATTTTAATTTTGATTTAGGAGATTTATAAATAAGTGCTTTTTGCATCTGTTTGATTAATTCAAACAAAAAGCCAATCTTCCATTCAACTTTTTTCAAAAGGCTCTCGCTTAAATAATCTATGCTCATCTTTTGTTCATTCAAATCTGGCAGCGCTATCTCCATGGCAGCTGAGGGGGTTGGCGCTCTTTTATCTGCGATAAAATCAGTTATGACATAATCTATCTCATGTCCTATCGCGCTAATGGTAGGAACTTTGGACTCAAAAAGTGCAAGTGCTACCTCTTTTTCATTAAATGCCCACAAATCCTCAACACTTCCCCCGCCTCTAGCTAAAATGATAATATCCACACTTAAGTTTTGAGCTTTTTTTATCGATCTAACTATGCTTGGAGCTGCCTCTTTGCCCTGAACTAAGCTATCAATTAAGATAAGCTTTACTAAAGGCCATCTTTTTGCTGCAACATGCCTCATATCTTCAATGGCTGCTCCTGATGCTGAAGTAATTAGCGCAATCTTTTTAGGAAATTTTGGTAAAGGTTTTTTATTTGTGCTATCAAAATAACCTTTAGTTTCAAGCTCTTTTTTTAACTGTTCATACGCTAAAGCTAAAGCACCACTACCATATGGCTCAATATTTAAACAGTTGATTTGGTAGCTTCCCCTTGGAGCATACAAAGAGATGGAGCCAAAAACAATAATGTGCATTCCATCTTCTAGCCTAAAGGGAAGTTTTTGATTATTTCCTTTAAACATTACACAACTTATGGCTGAGTCTGCATCTTTAAGAGTGAAATAAA
>JAAYLJ010000252.1 GCA_012521935.1 Campylobacteraceae bacterium
ATTTTGCTCCAAAAATCTAGTTATTTGATCAAAAACAAAACCAACTTGTAAACTTCTTTGTGAAAAACTAGAAGTAGTTACATTTAAACTTGTGGGCAACTCTTTTGTAAGAGTTGGTTGCTCTAGCCATCTTCCTTGAGTTAAAAATCCACTTTGGATTTTTGTATTATAAATTTTTTCTATCTCTTTTTGATTGTAAGGGGTGGATGCAGCTTTTACAAAAAGTGGAATTTTTTTAGAAATTTTAGTAAAAACTTCATGTTCAAATGGGCTAAAATAGCCATCATGGTAGATAGTTATCTCTTTTAAACTAGCTAAAAACTCTTCATCAATTGTGTAGTTTTTTACAACTGTTATTGAGTCAAAATATCCAATATCTTCAAGTTTTTTACAATACCTATCATAAACTTTTTCTAAAATTTTCAAATGCTCTTCATAATTTGCATAAGTATCAGCCATTAAAAGTTCATGAAAACTCTTTTTCTCAGAACTTATTTCTGAAAAAAATCTAAATAAATAGTCTGAGTATTTAACAAAAGCCATAAATTCAGTAGGGATCTTAAGCTCTTTAAATGAGTCAAATTTTATGGCCTCTTGCATGCAAAGATCTCTTATTAGAGTGTCAGCTCTTTTAAAACCTTTGACATATATGGCTTCTTCAAAAAAACTTTGTAAAGAGTAAGCTTTTTCTAAAAGTCTATCTGCTTCTGGAGTCTCTTCATAAAAGGCTCTTACGGCTCTATTTGTAGGAAAAATGTGTACCATCTGCCCTCCCTTATTGGGGCAATTGTATCAAAATTATGGTACAGCTAAGATTTCATGTTTGTAAAAACCCTCATCTTTATCTATCTTAATTTTTGCCAAAACCTGCCATCTGCCTGGCTTATCTAAAACAATAGGGCCAAAAAGATACTCTCCATTTTCAAACTTAAAGCTATTTAAAACTTGATTTGAACTATTTGAATCTGGCCTAGTTAAAAGCAGTTCAATCTTTGCATTTTCTATATTTTTTAACTCTTTTATAGAGGTAATATTTAGTAAAACAGTTGATGGTTTATTCATAGTTAACTCTTTAGTTAAAAAACTAATTTCAAATTTCTCCTTAAAAATAGCCTGTTTTGTAAGTAAATCATTTATATTTTCATCTACTTTGTGGTAGTTTGATAAGAAAAACCCATCATCTAACTCAACTGGATTTTGAAGTGCGATTTTAACTGTTATCCCACAAGCAATCACAACTAAAATAATACTTCCAACAATTGCAAATGGCCAAAAGTTCAGTTTATCTCTATTTTTTGTAAGTTCCATATCTTTTAACCTTTCTTGAAATAATCACTGCTGCTGCCCAAAATATAACGCCATAAAAAATTATCTTTAAAAGTCCAAAAGTCTTTTTATTGCTACTTCCAACAGCCTCTTTTAACTCTATATTTTTTGACTGTGCGATCTGTTCAACTAAATCTGCATATCCATTTAACATCGCAGCACTAAAATAATCCCCTTTTTTACTAGAAAGGATTGGTAAAATAGTTCCTCTCCATGGCAAAGGACTTAAGATTGCATCTTTATCAAATAGCTTTAAAACATCGCTACTAGCTAAAATGTCAACTTGATGCTCTTTTTTTGTTAAAAATATAATTGCAAATGGAGGAGTTAAGCTTAACTCCTTAAAATACTCCTCCTTAGTTTTGCCACTTAAACTCTCAAGTGCGACAACGCCAGTTAAAATACCACTTTTTTCATATAGCTCATTTCCCAAAGCTTCGATTTTTGGCCTACTCTTCTCTCCTACTACCTCTTCATTAACAAAGAGCACGCTAGCTTCAAGCGTGCTTAGTAAAAATAGTAAAAAAGTGGCAATGCTTAAAACTCTCATCCTATGTACAGATGGTTTGGAGTTAAAACTGCCCACGCGCAAATTAGCGCCGTAATAATAAGCCCAACGGTAATAATTTTTTCCATATGATTAGCCATATCTACTCCTTTATAACCTTAAAAGATGCACTATTTTTATCAATCATTTTGATTTGATTAGCATTTTCTATGGTGTATGGTTTATTTGCAACGCTTCTTTGAGCTTTTATCCCTAACCAAGTTAAAACTACAAGGATAGTTATTAAAAGCAAAGTTGCTATGAGCATTCCAGTGATTCCATGGATTGAAAAAATACTTCTATTATTCATCTTCTCTCCTTAAAGCGATAATATATAGGTTCCAACGGCTTCTTTTTGGATATCACTTAATCTACCATCTTTAAAAGCTGGCATCATCCCAATGTCACCATTTTTGCCTCTTTCTAGCACTTCTTTAACAAATTCACTCTTTCCATAGATAGAAAGATCTGGGGTTTGCCCCATCATGCCCTTTCCATCATCACCATGGCAAGCCGCACAAGTTGCAAAAAGTGCTTCACCCATAGCTACTTGCGCTTCATCTTCGCTTGTTGAAGTTTTAGAAATCTCTTTTACTATATATGCTGCAACAGCTTTTGCACTATCTTCATCTAGCATTCCTGCTGGCATTTCACCAAAAGGATAGTCTAATCCACTGCTTCCATTAACAATTGCATCAACTATCCCCTCTTTTTTGCCCCATACTGTTAAATCAGCTGCTTTATTGTCCATTCCATCAGCTGTAATCCCATGACATGGAGCACATTGAACTAAATATATCCCCTCTCCCATGGCTAAAAGTGTACCTTTGCTAGGATCAGCCCACTTACTTTCAAACTTTTTATTATAATTTTCTACCTCTTCATTATACTCTCCTATTTGAGAGTACGCATTTACAGGGTATCCATAAAGCATATACCAAACAGCCCAAGCTATGAGTAAAAGAAATACAACAGCCCATCCCATTGGAACAGGGTTTTTATACTTTCCTATTCCATCTTGGCTATCTTCATATAGCTCTCCTTCACTCTTATCATCTTTTATCTGTTTAATATATTTACCAGCGACTAAGACTGTAGCAATTATTATGGTGGCTGCACCTATAATAGATAGCAGATTGACATTGTCGCTTAAGTTAAACCACTCCATTTATAGCTCCTTTTCTTTTCTACCAGCCTCTTGCTCTTTTTTTTCAACAGGCTCATCATCAATCTCATCATTTAATGCCATATTTGCATACTTTTCGTAATCTCTTCTGCCAGTTTTTTCTGATTTGTATAGATGGTAAATATATCCATACAAAACTACAGCTAAGAAAACCGTAAGAAAGAAATAACCATAAGCTTGAAACTCTTTAATTGATTCAATATCCACTTTTTCGCCTTATTTTAAGCTGTTTAAGTATGCAATCATTGCAACTATCTGCCTAATCTCGCCTTTGGCAAAAGCATCTTTTACCTCTTGATTTTTCATCTTATCAACAATAACTTTTGCCTCTTTAAACATTTGTTCTTTTGCCTCTTCCCAGTTACCTAGCTTTGGCATACCCTCTTCATCATAAGGTACGCTAAAAACTTTTTTAACTGTATAAGCTTCCGCATAAGCAGTCTCTAAATCTGCATTTTTCGTAAACATATGTTTATAAGCTGGCATTATAGATTTAGGTACAACAGAGATTGGCTCCCACATATGATTTTCATGCCAATCAGTAGTTCTATAATTTCCAACTCTCATTAAATCTGGGCCAGTTCTTTTAGATCCCCAAAGAAATGGCCTATCATAAGCATATTCACCACTTAAAGAGTACATTCCATACCTATCTGTTTCAGACTTAAATGGCCTAATAAGCTGTGAATGACAAGCATTACAGCTATCTTTAATATAAACATGCCTTCCTGCTAACTCCAAAGGAGTATAAGGTTTAGTCCCCTCAACTGGCCTAGCTTGCTCCGTAAAATGAGGTAAGTTTTCAATAACTCCCGCATAAGCAATAACCAAAAAGAGAACAACTGCAAAAAAGAAAGGTCTTTTTTCTAACCAAGCAAACATATTATCTCCTTTCGTTACGCTGCTATTGGAGAAGCTGAAATTGGCTCTTTTTCAAGAACTCTGCCTCTGCTTATAGTTTTGTACATATTATATGTAAACATAAAAAATCCAATTAAATAAAAGAGTCCGCCAGTTGCCCTAATCACATAATAAGGGATTAAAACTGTTACAGTATCTATAAATGAGTAAGTTAAGTTTCCAAACTGATCAGTAGCTCTCCACATCATTCCTTGAGTAATTCCTGAAACCCACATACTTGAGAAGTAAAGAACAATTCCTGTTGTTTGAAGCCAAAACTGCATCTCCATCAATTTTTTACTATATAACTCTTTTTTGAAGATTCTAGGAGCCATGTGAAACATTGCTGCCATTGTCATAAAACCAACCCAGCCAAGTGTTCCATCATGAACATGCCCTGGTATCCAATCTGTAAAGTGCGCTAAAGCGTTAACAGATTTGATGGATTGGATAGGTCCTTCAATTGTACTAAACATATAAAAAGTTGATGCTAAGATCATAAATTTAATCAAAGGATTTGACTTAAGCTGTCCCCATTCGCCCTTCATTGTAAGTAGAATATTTATCGCACTTCCCCATGATGGCAATATTAAAACGATTGAAAACACTGAAGCCATAGTTTGCATCCAATCTGGAACAGTGGAGTAAAGAAGATGATGCCCACCAGCCCAAAGATATACAAACATTAAAGCCCAAAATGAAAGCAAGGATAGTTTATATGAAAATATTGGCTGTCCTGATTCCTTTGGAAGAAAGTAGTAAATTTGAGCAATTATCCCAACTGTAAAGACAAAAGCTACCGCATTATGTCCATACCACCACTGAATAAGCGCATCATTTGTTCCTGCGTACATTGAAACTGAATGAAGAATATCTCCCATTCCAGCTACAAAGTATGTTGGTACTTCCATATTATTAAATAGATAAAGCATTGCTATGCCTAAAAATGTAGCTATATAGTACCAAAGTGAAATATATAGAGTTTTTTCTCTTCTTATTCCAATTAGTCCAAATATGCTAACACCCCAAAGCACCCAAAGAATGACTATTGCAATATCTATTGGCCACTCAAGCTCTGCATACTCTTTTGAAGTTGTATATCCCGCAAATAAAGATACAACAGCAGCTGTCATGGTAATTAGGTAGATCCAAAAATGAAGCTTCCCTACAGCCATCAAAAATGGTGACTCCGCCATTGAAACCTTTAAAACTCTCTGTCCTACATAGTACCAAGTAGCAAATATGCCCGATAGCATGAAGCCAAAGATTGAACCGTTGGTGTGTAAAGGTCTTAACCTACCAAAAGTACCATACTCTCCCGCTAAGTAGTTTAAATCTGGAAAAGCCATTTGGTATGCAATGATAGTCCCAATTAGCATCCCAACTATTCCAAAAAAAACAGTTGTATAGATAAACCATTTAGCAACCGTGTAGTCGTAGTTTAACACTTCGCCTTTTTGCATTAAATCTCTCCTAGGAAGATTTTTATGTCACAAAAATATCACATAATGACGAAATTATAAATTATTTAATATAGAAGGAAGCTTAAAGTGTTAAAAAAGTGTTAATTTAATAAAATTTTTAAAGTTAAAAACTATAATCCAATCTTATATCCAAGACCGGGTACATTTTTTATGAAACTTTTATCAGTTTTTTCTCTAACTCTTTTTATGAAAGTTCTAACTGCAGCGTCGCTAACTCCTTTGTTTAGCCAAACTGATTTTTTCAAATCTTCATGAGTTACATAAGTGCCAAGATTTTTTACAAGTAAAGTTATAAAAAGAAGCTCTTTTTTAGTAAGTGGGATTATTTTATCTTCATATATTAAAGCTCTTTTTCCTTTATCAAAATGATACCCTTGTCCAATTTCCAAAATATCACCAACTACAAAGTTAACCTTAGCTTCTTCATTTATGGTTTGCATAAGCTCTTCTAAGTCTATTGGTTTAATGAGATACTTATCTACCTTCACATCTATTGCTTTAATGAGTCTCTCTCTTTCGCTAAAGGCGCTAAGAATGATGATTGGGGTGTCTTTAGAGATCTCTTTTATGGCTCTAGCCATATCTAATCCATCCATAACTGGCATAGATATATCTGTAACTACTATGTCTGGTTTATATTTTTTAAATTTTTTGAAACCCTCTTCTCCATCTTTTGCAGTTATTACTCTTGCAAATTCATCCTCAATTGCACTAACTAAAGCATCTCTAATGCTCTGTTCATCCTCTACAAATAAAATAGTTAAATGTTTCAAATCTATAAAGCTCATACTCTTCTCCACTTTTTAAACTATAGTTTTATTGGAACTTTTACCTCAAAACAAGCACCGCCTCCCGCATTAAAGGCTTTTATGCTGCCGTGCATACTATTTTCTACTATCATTTTACTCATATAAAGCCCAAGTCCCGTTCCAAGACTTGCTTGCTTTGTAGTAAAGTAAGGCTCAAATATCTTTTCAATTATATCCTCTTTAATTCCACCTGCATTATCTCTAATGGTAATTAAAAGAGTCTCTCCATCAAATCTTGCTATATGAATGTCTATAAAATTATCTTTGCCAACTCTTTCTTTAAAGGCATCCTTTGCATTTGTTATTAAATTTATTAAAACTTGAACTAATTCACCTTTATATCCTCTAACTTGTATCTTCTCCTCAGCCGTTACTCTTAAATTAATCTGCTCATTTCTAAGAGTTGCTTTTAGCATATTAAAAGCCTCTTCAATTACCTCATTTACTATAAAATCCTCTTTTGGCTTATTAATACTAAAAAAATTCCTAAAATCATCAATGGTGTGAGACATTTTTTTTATAACCTGCTTACAATCCTCATAAGTTTCATTAAACAAAGATCTATTTTTTTGTTCAAAAAACTTTTTTAACTTATATAGATGAATACCAAGCTCAGATAACGGCTGTCTCCATTGGTGCGCAATATTTCCTATCATCTCCCCCATTGAAGCAAGTCTTGCTTGTTGAGAGAGCAATCTTTCTTGCTCAGTTATCTTTTTTACCTGCTCTTTTACTCTTTGCTCTAAATTTTTATTTAAATCTCTAAGTTCCATTGTTTGAACGCGAACTCTCTCTTCTAAAGTGGAATTTAGCAAGGTTAACTCTTCTTCTTTTGCCTTTAGGGCTTGGGTTAATTTTATGGGATCAGTCACATCATATCTAATGGCTATAAACTCAGGTATGTCATTTTTATCATCTAGCATTGGGCCAATAGTTTTATTTACATATAAAACGCTTCCATCTTTTGCTAAATTTTTTGCTGTAGTTCTAAAAACTTTTTTACTTAAAATAGTATCCCACAGCTCTTTAAAAGTGCTCTCATCAACATCAGGATGCCTAACTATATTGTGATTTGAGCCAATTAACTCCTCTTTTGTATAACCACTAATCTTGCAAAATTCACTATTTACAAAAGTGATGATTCCATTGATGTCTGTTTTTGATACTATATTGCTATTTTCTATCGCTTCTTGATAGGTTTTAAAATTCATGGTGCTCCCCTTGCGGCAACAAGCCCAATGTAACTCATATATATCCCATATCCAACTATCATTATCCCAGCAATTTTTATCATGGCTTCTCTAAAGTTTGCACCTTTTAAAAATCCAATCAAATATCCAAAACTAAGCAAGATAGGAATGGTTGAGAGTCCAAAAATAAGCATAACCACTCCACCCCAAAACCATGAAGCTGTAGTTGCTGCCATTGCAAGGAAAAAATAGACTAATCCGCAAGGTAAAAAACCATTAAGCACTCCTAGTCCAAAAAAACTAAAATATGAATCTGATCTAATTAAAGAGCTAAATGTTTGCTTTACTATTGGCAAGCTTGCCAAAGAGGACTCAATGGAAGTTAAAAATTTTACTTTACCCATCAATGAAAGCCCCATAAGGACCATTAAAATACCAATTAAAAAGTATAAATACCCAGTAGCAGTTACAGAAAAGGTTACGAGTTTTCCAATAGTTCCAAAAATTATCCCTAAAATAACATAAGAACTAACTCTTCCTAAATTATATATTATGTGTAAAAAAAGCTGTTTTAGTGCATGCTTTTTAGGGTTTATTTTTGCACTTGTATAAGCTACTACGAACCCCCCACACATTCCTATACAGTGCCCTAAACTCCCAAAAAAAGCTACACTAATGATGGCTAAAATATTTATATTATCTATATCTTGCTCCTTATAAAAGGGAGGAAAAAGCTTTTAAAACCTCTTTACTTTCATTTGAATTTGGATTTAACTCAAACATAAAATTAGCAGTTATGATAGGATAGTTTTTAAAACTAACCCCAGCTATTGACTCATCTTTTAAACTTATGTAGTTTTGCTCAGATATATTTAAAATCTCTTCACTTAGGCTATAAAGATTTTTCATAATCGCTACTTCAACTTGGCCACTTTTTAAATTTTTAACTGGGTAGCTACCTCCATAGTTCCAAGATGAACTATCTTTTAACTCATACCCTAAGGCAAGTGAAATTAATTTTTCACCTAAATTTAGTCCCAAAATTGGTACTTTGGCACTAATTAACTCTTTTATATTTTTAATTATATTAGTATAAGAGTGCGGATCTCCTGGGCCATTAGATATAAGCACACCTGAAATATTTTTTGCTTTTATATCTTCATTTATCTTTGAAGCTTTGGTATTTGCAGGATAGATAGTAGCTTTAAAACCAGAGTCGCAAAGTAGTTTTAATAAAGATCTATTTACTCCTAAATCTAAAATTGCAATCTTTTTACCATCTTTTTCACAAGAAAAGTTATCTTCATTTTTTAAATTAGAAATTAAATCAAGCTTGCTATAATTTTTTGACTCATTTAAAATCTGTTTTAACTCATCTTTATTTGAGATTTTAGTTGAAGCTACCATCATAAATGATTTTTTATCTTTGGATAGTTTAGCTAAAAGCCTAGTATCTATATCATAAATTCCAAATCCATCATTAGAGTCAAAAAACTCTCTTAAGCTCTTTTTAGAGTTAAAATTTGATGGTTTTTCATTTAATCTTTTAATAATTAAGTTTGCATAAATGTTTGAACTTTGTGCATCTAAAGCGTTTATGCCAACCACTCCAACCTCAGGCATAGTAAAAACAATGAACTCATCTTTAGTACATGGATTTGTGATTAACTCTTCATATCCACTCATTAAAGAGGCAAAAGTTAATCTTCCAACTCTAGTTTCACTTTTTCCAAAATGTTTCGCTTTTAAAAAGAG
>JAAYLJ010000253.1 GCA_012521935.1 Campylobacteraceae bacterium
AAAGGTGGCATTTCCACTGCCACACTGGCATTTCAAGCCATTAGAATAGAAGTAAATGATGAGTTAAAAGAGTTAGAAACTTTGTTAGATGAGATTGAAAGACTTAAATTAAAAGATTGCACCATAGCAATCATCTCTTTTCACTCTTTGGAAGATAAAATAGTTAAACAAAGATTTAAAAAGTGGCAAAGTAGCTGTATTTGTCCACCATTTTTAATAAAATGTGAATGTGGAAATGATCATAGTTTTGGTAAAATTTTAACAAAAAAACCAATTGTTGCAACTAATGAAGAGCTTAGCAAAAACTCACGAGCTAGCAGTGCAAAACTAAGAATTTTTAAGACAAAAGGGTAGGAGTGAAGGATAAAAAAGAGTTATTAGAAGCTTATGATGAAGAGCTACTAAAAGAGAAAAATTTAAGTTTTAAAACCTTAATCATTGTCTATTTGTCTGTATTTTTAGCTTTAGCAATATTTTTACCAAATATATATATAAAAAATGAGATTTACTATATAAGTAGAGATATAGGCGAGCTTTACGATCAACATGAGTTGCTAAATGAAGAGAATAAAAACTTAAAACTTCAAATTGAGCTTATTAGGTTTAAAAATCAAGTTTTAGATACTCTTGCGATAGATTAGTTAGATTCAACTAATTTATCTATAACATACTTCTCCCACTCTTTTTTAGGAATTTCATTTTTCACCATCTCTCCGTAAATTTTCTCAACTTTTTGATTGTATTTCTCATATGGAAAGTGTGGAAAGTGCATCTGCCAAGCTTTTTGTAAAAGTTGTGAAGTTATTAAGTTTCTTAAGTGGTTTTGAAAGATTTGAAATCCTAAAAATACTAATGATGTAGTAATAATAGTGCCAATAATAGATAGATGAAAATCTATATTGACAAATATTTTATGAGTTAAATAGACGCCAGGGATTAAGAAAAAAGCACAAACTAAAGTGTAAAGAAAATAAGACTTTGCTATATCGACTCTAAAGTTTAATATAGAAGGATCCACTAGCATTCCTTCATTAAATGAAGCATTAGCCCTTAGCAAATCTCTATAAAGAACTGGACGTTTAGAGATGGTAAATATATAATTTATCGCTTTTTCTTCAAGATTTCTTATAAGTTTCATAAATCCTCCAAATTAACTCACAAATTTTAACATAAAATTGCTTATGGAAGAGTAAGCTCTGGTCTATATTCAAAATGCAAAGTGTCAAAATGTTTCCATCTTCCACCCCAAATAAAGCCATGTTTTTCAAAAATATCTACAATAGTTTTAGGAATTTGGTTTTTATATGTTAAATCTTTACTCCACCGCCAATAATCACCACTTTTTACATTTATATCTATAGCTATCCCAAAACTGTGCGCACTTAGTCTATTGGTTCCATCAATTTTTCTATAGTTAAAAGTTCCTGATGGATTATTTAAAAAAGAGATATACTCACTATCAAGCTTGTCAAGTTCAAGTGAAACTCTCTTTAGTGCATTAGCTGCTCCATTTCTTTCATTAAATAGTAAAACTTTATCCATATGAGAGGGGAGCCACTTAACTTTTACTAAAGATTTTCTAATCTCTTTTTCATTTTCCCCATACAAAGCTTTAAAAAACTCCTCATTTCTTATGCGCCCAGGATCTTTTAATGGCGGTAAAATGTCGGCAAATTTTGGATAATTATATAAAAACTGGGATTTTATATCTGGATTTTCTAGTAATGAGTCCTCTTTTAGTGCTTCATTTGATGAAAAAGGTAATTTTATACCATTATGAAAGAAGATAGTGTTTTTTTCAATCTTTTTAATAGAGTCTTTATAGGCTAAAAGAAGTCTATTTGCTGGTGAGATTGGATTTTGTGTAGAGATGCCCTCAATCTTGTTTATTAGTAGGTTTGATTTTTTAGTAAGAAGGTGTCCATCTCCTAGAAAAAGGTTTGAGACAATAGTTTTTCCAACCACTTCCATATACTCATAGTGCAAGAATCCTCTTCTAATTCCCCACATATTGTGAGCTACTAAAACCTCACCATTTAAAGTTCCAACATAGAGCATAATATGCCCTTTTTGGTAAATGAGAGTGAGGTAAGGAGTTGCATGTTTTTTTATAAATGAGAGTTTTTGGCTATTTGATAAAGCGCTTATATCTACATAAGCCCCGCTAATATATTGAGCATATGAATTTCTAGGCAGCCAAATTCCAAATGGAGTGAAAAAATCTTTTGTCATAGCAGAGCAGTCTCTAAAACCATGCAATCCTCCCCATCCATAAGGTTCATTTAAAAACTCATTTAAAAGAAGTTCTCTATTTTGTTCATCAAAATTAAGAGGAAAATCTTTTATAAATGATGGATCAAGCTCTAAAAGAGTAACTTCATTTGAGCTTATTGGAAAAATAGCTTTGCTCTTATCTTCCATTGGAATGATAGTTCCAATTGGCAAGAAGGCATAGACTCCTTCTTGTTTAAAGATTTTCATAGGTTTAACAACAGTTGATTTTTTTGAATTTACTATCTTATTTTCTAAATCTTTTGAAAGCGTTAAAAAAGTGTTAGATTTAATCCATCCAAAGTAACTATCACTTTTTATAAATGCCCACATTTTATCTTTTGAAAAATGAGAGAGTTTAATGGGAGCAAATGGGTAGATGGCGCTATTTTGATTATAATCAAATGGATACCCCTCTCCTAGCAAGTTAGGGTTTTTAAAGATCGCTAAATCAGTAGGAAAAACTCTTACATCAGTTTTATTTACTATGATGGCATTTTTGTTTTGGCTTAAAAACTCTTCAAAGTTTGCATTATCTAGTTTTTTATCAAACCAAGTTTTTTCATATGGTTTATAGTTTTCTTTAAAAAACTCTTCATTGTTAGAAAAAGCTCTCCAAGGCCAAAGCGCTTCATCTTCACTAACTCCAAAATCTTCGCTCCAAACTCTATAAAGCTCATTTAAAAAACTTTTCCCATCATCTT
>JAAYLJ010000254.1 GCA_012521935.1 Campylobacteraceae bacterium
GCAAGCATTGGAATTAGCGCTTATCCTGTGCATGGTGAAGATGCAAAGACTCTTTTACAAAATGCAGATGAAGCTATGTATTTAGCTAAATATCAAGGAAAAAACTCAGCCTTTGTTTATGGCTCTAAGCTTGTTAACAAACCATAATCTTGCGCGTGATATACTCTATTTTTAAAAAAGGAGTTTATATGCGTGTAGCGATGATAGAAGATGATGTTGAACTTGCTGAGCTTCTAATAGAGTTTTTAGAAAAATACAATATCCATGTTACAAATTATGAAGATCCCTTTTTGGGTGTTAGCGCGCTTTCATTAAACCCTTATGAACTTCTTATTTTAGATCTTTCATTGCCTGGAATGGATGGGCTTGAGATATGTAAAGAGGTAAGAGAGAAAAGCGATATCCCAATTATCATCTCATCTGCTAGAAGTGACTTGGAAGATAAGGTCATAGGACTTGGCCTTGGCGCGGATGATTATCTGCCAAAACCATATGAGCCAAAAGAGTTATATGCAAGAATATTAAGTGTTACAAGACGATATAAAAAATCGCACGAAGAGCCTAAGCCAAACTCAGCTTTTAGGTTTGATGAAAAAGCTGAGCTCATATTTTTCAATGAGAGCCCCTTAAGATTAACAAAGGCGGAATTTGAAGTTTTAAAAGAGTTATTAAAACAGCATGGATGCGTTGTTTCTAGGCCGCAATTAATAAATGCAACCTCAACTTTAGGAGAAGATAGTGAGAGCAGGAGTCTAGATGTCATTATTAGTAGAATTCGCTCAAAATTAAATGAAAACTCTAAAGATCCAAAACATCTATTTTCTGTAAGAGGTGTTGGGTATAGGCTTTTTGGATGAAGTGGTACCATACTCTTTTTTTTAAAATAACTCTAATTTTTTCAATAACACTTGTGACTATTGTTGGAGTAGGCGGTTTTTTCATAAAGTATCAAAATGGTAAAAATTTAGTTGAAGCTCAAAAAGCACTAAGTGCCATACTAAGAAGCTCTTATGATAAAAAAATAGATAAGTTTGATGAAGAGTTTTTGGAGCAAGAGGGGATATTTTTGGTTAAAGATATCTCTATGTATGTAGATTTGATTGAAAAAGAGTTGGCAGAATTTAAAAATCACCACCCTATGATGGGCCCACCAAATCAAGGAATGGGAAAAAGACGACATGCAGTTATGGTTTTTAGTCATCAAGGAGATATTTTTGCTCTTGCAAACTATAAAAAGCCAACTCTTTTTAAAACATCTTACACCACTAATGCAAATCTGCACGCTGCAGTTTTTCTCTTTTTGCTATTTTTAATCATTGCTCTATATTTTTTAACAATAAGAAGCATAAGGCCGTTAATATCTCTTAGAAAAAGCATTGAAGCATTATCAGAGGGAAAATACATGAGTATTCCACCCATAAAATCCAAAGATGAGATAGGCGAACTTGCAAGGGCTTATCATGAAATGGTGGAAAAGATGAAGCAGTTAAAAGATGCTAGAGTGCTTTTTTTAAGAAATGTGATGCATGAGCTTAAAACCCCCCTAACTAAGGCAAGATTAGTGCTAGCAATGATGGAAGAATCTTCATACAAAGAGAAATTAAAAGACTTAATGGGCGTGCAAGAGAGCTTGCTTGAAGAGTTTGCAAGGATTGAAAAACTAGGTGCGGGAGAACAAAGGGTTGATGTGAAAAAGTATCATATAGATGATATTTTAGCCCAAGTTTTGGATCTTCTGCCTGATGAAGAGCCAAATTTAACCATTGAGGTAGAGTCAGGATTTTTAAGTGTTGATTTTGATCTTTTTTGTGTTGGATTAAAAAATATAGTAGATAACGCATTAAGATATAGCTTAGATAAAAGTGCAAAGTTTAGCTTTAAAGATGGAGTTATATTAGTTGAAAACAGAGGAAATCCACTTAAATATAGCCTAGAAGAGCATAGACAACCATACTTTTTAGGTGGGCAAAAGCAAAGAGAGTCAAGGGGGTTTGGGTTTGGTCTTTTTATAGCTCTTAGGGTTTTTGATCTACATGAATTTACCACTACTTACACCCATGATGGAGAGGTAAGTAGATTTTTAATTAAAATCTAACCTGCTATTTTAAATATTTTAGATATAATTGGCAAAATTCTGACAAATTAGCCCTACTTTTTGCTACTTTGATCTTTCTATTAGGCACAATATGTATAAAACATTTCAATCATTTGATTTAGACCCAGCTATTATGAAGGCTGTGGTTGATGCTGGCTTTAAAGAGCCTAGCCCAATTCAGCAACTTGCTATTCCTTTAGTATTAGAGGGTAAAGATTTAGTTGCTCAAGCTCAAACAGGTACAGGAAAAACAGCAGCTTTTTCTTTGCCAATTTTAAGTAAAATTAACTCAGGTAGTAAAAGAGTTGAGATTTTAGTAATTACTCCAACTAGAGAGTTAGCCACGCAAGTTAGCGATGAGATATATATGTTAGGAAAACATAAAGGTTTTAAAAGTGTAACAGTATATGGTGGCAGCTCCTACACTAGGCAGATAAAACTCATTGAAGCTGGCGCATCTGTTGTTGTCGCAACTCCTGGGAGAATCTTAGATCTTTTAAAAAATGGAAAACTTAGAAATTTTTCTCCCTCCATTGTAGTGTTAGATGAAGCAGATGAGATGCTTGATATGGGGTTTTTGGAAGATATAAAAGCCATATTTGACTTTCTTCCATCAAATAGACAAACCCTACTTTTTTCAGCTACCATGCCCTCTCCTATAAAATCACTTGCAAAAGAGATTTTAAATAATCCAGAATTTATAAGCGTAACTCCAACAAATATAACAACAAATGAAGATATAGATCAATCCTACTACATAATCGAAGAGTGGGAGAGAGATGACGCAGTTATAAGACTTCTTGACACGCTAGATCCTG
The DNA here is from genome assembly GCA_012521935.1 of Campylobacteraceae bacterium. Lineage (GTDB taxonomy): Bacteria > Campylobacterota > Campylobacteria > Campylobacterales > Campylobacteraceae > JAAYLJ01. The sequence goes on from JAAYLJ010000254.1 coordinate 2,914, forward strand.
AAAAAGCCATAATGTTTTGTAGGACAAAAAAAGAGGTAGAGATGCTCTCTTCAAAGTTAACTGCCATTGGATTTGCTGTAAAAGGGCTTCATGGGGATATGGAACAAGCCCAAAGAGAAGAGGTTATTAAAGCTTTTAGGTTTTCAAATATAGATCTTTTAGTGGCAACTGATGTTGCGGCTAGAGGATTAAACATTAAAGAGATTAGTCATGTCATAAATGTTCACATACCTTTTGATCCAGAAAGCTATGTGCACCGCATTGGAAGAACTGGAAGAGCTGGGCTTAAGGGCGTTGCTATCACGCTTTGTACGCCAATGGAGTATCAATCTTTACAAAGAATTGCTAAGAAAGTTGGAACAAATATTGAGCATAAAGTGCTACCAACTTTAAATGAATTAAAAGAGAGTAAGTTAAAAGATTTAGCAAATGGCATTTTACAAATCCCTTTAAATGAGAGTGCAAATACCATTCTTTCTTCCATTGAAGAAGAGACAGATATAAGAACTGTGGCGCTAAAAGCTATCTCATTTATCTTAAAAGAAAATAGTGCTCATGGGCCTGAGACTATCGGTTTAGATCCTCAAGCTTTTGCTAAAATCTTAAAGAGAATAAAGCCAAGAAGAAGAGATGGCTCAAGAAGGCGAGATAGCTCAAGAAGAACTTATCAAAAATCAAGCTCTAAAAAAGAGAAAAGTCAAAAAAGACATCGCCGTTAATTTCTACGGCGATACTCTTCATATCCAAACTCTCTAGCTACAATAAATCTTCCATCTTTTTGTAAAACCCCTAAATTTGGAAGCTTTATACCATTGAAAGTTGTATTTTTTACTATGGTGTAGTGGATCATATCTTCAAAAATAATTTTATCACCCACCTTTAAAGGTTTGCTAAAACTGTAATCCCCCATAATATCTCCAGCCAAACAAGTGTTACCTGTAAGTCTATAAAGATAAGGCTTTTCACCACTTTTGCCCGCATTTCTAACCTCAGCCCTATAAGGCATTGCCAAAGTATCTGGCATGTGTGCTTCTGCTGAAGTATCCAAGATGGCTATTTGCATTCCATTATCTACAATGTCCAAAACAGTTGAAACTAAAGTGCCAGTTTGCCAACCAATGGCTTCACCTGGTTCTAAAAAAACTGTAAGATTTTTATATCTACTCTTAAAATCACTCAAAAGCTCAATTAAGCCCAGAACATCATAATCTTCTCTTGTTATGTGGTGCCCACCGCCAAAATTCACCCACTTCATCTGCTTCAAATATTTGCCAAATTTCTCTTCAAAGCTTTTTAAAACATCTTTTAGGGCATCAAGATTTTGCTCACAAAGTGCGTGAAAATGTAGCCCTTCTATCCCATCAAGCTCATGATGCAAAAAGTTTTTCTCTACTATCCCAAGTCTGCTAAAAGGAGCGCAAGGATTGTACAAATCAACTGGAGAAGCTGAAGTTTCAGGGTTTACCCTAAGTCCACAAGATGAGTGTTTTAAAGCTTTTTGTTTAAATTTTTTCCACTGAGTAAATGAGTTAAAGACTATATAATCACTTAAATCTAGCACTTCATCTATCTCATCATCTTTAAAAGCTGGTGAGTAAGTGTGGATCTGTTTGCCCATAAACTCTTTTGCAAGTTTAGCTTCATGCAAGCCACTTGCCGTGCATCCAACAAGGTATTTTCCTACCAAGTTCATTAAAGGCGTGAATGCAAAACCCTTAAGCGCAAGCAGGATTTTCACTCCACTTTTTTGTTGAATATGCTCTAAAAGTTGTAGGTTTTTTTCCAAAAGAGCCTCTTCACAAATATAGCAAGGTGTTGCACCATCATTTAAAATATTCTCTAATAAAGGGCTTGTTTGCACTCTTTTTACTCCACTTTTTTTTAAATTTATTATATCTAACTTTTGATTTTTGCAGATGGTATGATAAAATGTCAAAACCTAGGAGTTACCGTGAAAAAATCTACTAGCTTAATTAACTCTTTGACTATTAAAATTCTATTTATCTTCCTATTTTTTGCTATTGTTAGTGGAATTATTATCATCTATAATCAAAATTTGGATTTAAAAAAAAGAAGCGATGCTATACATACTAGTTTATTAAAAGATGCAAAACAGCTACTTCAAGATGAAATTGCTAGAGCTTTAGGTTTTATTGACTCAGAGTACAAAGAGGCTGATTTAAGGGTTAAAAAAGAGCTTGAAGATGAAATGAAGAGCTTTTTGGGGTACCTAAGTTCAGCATATGAGTTTTTGAATAAAAAAGATGATCTTTTAAGTATTTACGCCTTACTTGATGAGCATAAGACGCCTAGTTGCAAGAATATAAATTTTACTATTTTTAATAAAGATGGAACTCCTATTTTTCATGATAAAAAATTAGAAGAAGATGCTATTGAAAAAATGAGTAATGGAGTCTTTAGTAAGATTGAGCAAGCAGATGAATGGCTAATAAATCATGCCATTAAGGGTGAAAATGTAGAAAAAAAATTGAGCAAAATAGCTAAATTTGACCCATTAGATTGGGTTGTGGTAGGGACAATTGATTTAACTTTATTTGAAAAAGAGGTTAAAGAGCATATATTTAGACAGTTAGCTCAGTGGCGTTTTGGAGTGCATGGGATTAACTATTTTTTTGTAAATAGCTTTGATGGGAATTTGATTTTTAGTAATGGAGTTTATTATGAAAATCCATTAAATGTTTGGGAAGCTGAGGGTGAAAACATTGGATATATTTCAAAACAAAATAGTTTGATTGCTCAAAATGAGAAAGAGGGTGGATTTAATATCTATTCATGGGAAAATTTAGACAATAAAAGTGTAGAAAAAATATCTTTTATCAAAAAGATTCCAAATGAAGAGATGTTTATTGGTGCTGGTATTGACATGAACATAGTTAAAAAATCAGCATTAAAGCAGAGTAATATTTTAAAAAATATGATAGAAAAAAGAATATATTGGCTTATTTCGCTTTTTACTATAGCTGCAATTCTTACCTATATTTTCATGTTTATCCTAGCTGGTAGAATTAAAAAAACATTAATTGTATTCATAAAAGTGTTTGAAAAAGCCGCAACAGAGCAGGTTAACATAGATGAAAAGAGCGTAATTTATAGCGAATTTAAGCCTTTAGCAATAAGTGTTAATAAGATGATAATTGCTTTAAAAGAGCAACAAAAGAAGATTTTTCATAATGCAAATCATGATTATTTAACTGCACTTCCAAATAGATTGTTGCTCTCAGATAGGCTAGAGCATGCGATTTTGCATGCAAAAAGACTTAAGACAAGAATAGCTGTAATGTTTTTGGATTTAGATTTTTTCAAGCGCATAAATGATTCATTAGGACATGAAGCAGGAGATATGGTTCTTAAAAGTGTATCTTCAAGGCTTCTTGGAGTTATAAGAGAATCTGATACTTTGGCTAGATTTGGGGGAGATGAATTTGTATTAATAGTCCCTTACATAGAAAATGATGAGTTTGTTTATGAGCTTATAAAGCGTATCTTAGAGGCTATAAATAGGCCTTTTTATATAGATGGTAAAAATATCTCCATTGGGTGCAGTATAGGGGTGGCGTTTTATCCTGAAGATGGAGAGGGTGCTGATATTTTAATTAAAAATGCTGATATTGCAATGTATGAAGCAAAGCAAAAAGGAAGAAATACTTTTCAGCTTTTTAACCCAAAAATGGATGAAAAAATACATGAGCTTTTAGAGATAGAACAAGGGATTAAGCTAGGCATTGTAAAAAAAGAGTTTGAGCTCTATTTTCAACCAAAAGTTGATATTAAAACTGGCAATATAATAGGCGCTGAGGCACTTTTAAGATGGAATCATCCAACAAAAGGAATCTTATCGCCAGATCGTTTTATAGCAGTTGCAGAAGAGTCTGGACTCATTTTAACTCTTGGCGAATGGGTAGTTAAAGAGGCTTTAGCCCAGTGCAAAAAGTGGCATGAAAATGGATGGATGCTTACTTTAGCCATCAACTTAAGTACAAAACAGCTTGAGTCTCCATTTTTTATAAGTTGTGTAAAAAAGGCTTTAGAAGAGAGTGGAATTAATCCTAAGTTTATTGAGCTTGAAATTACTGAGAGTTTTTCTGCCCAAAGTATTGAAAATATAAAGATTTTAAATGGACTAAAGGCACTAGGCATTAGGATTGCGATTGATGATTTTGGGACTGGATACTCATCTCTTAGTTATCTTTATAAACTCCCCATAGATATCATTAAGATAGATAAATCATTTATCATTGATATAGATAAAAACATTGATAAAATGGCTTTAGTGGAGACGATTATACAAATTGCAAGAATAATGGATTTTGAAGTTGTAGCTGAGGGAGTTGAAACTAATAGTGATTTAGAAGCATTAAAAAACTTAAAATGTCAAAAATATCAAGGTTTTTTAACCTCTAAACCACTACCTCTTTCGCTATTTAACTCTTTAGTGTTAAATAAAATTAAATAACTTCAAAACTCTCATCTGGGGTTAGCTCTAAAATTTTCCATGGCAAACCTTGTTTATTTAGCTCATCCATAAATGGTTTTGCGTCAAACTCTTCCATGTTAAAAACACCCTCTCCACTCCAAGTTCCCTCAAGTATCATCTTTGCACCAATCATTGCTGGAACGCCTGTAGTGTAGCTTACAGCTTGAGCTCCAACTTCTTTGTAGCACTCTTCATGATCGCATACATTATAGATATAGACTTTTTTCTCCTCTCCATTTTTTAAACCTTTGATTACTACACCAATGTTTGTTTTACCCTTTGTTCTAGGCCCTAGGGACGCAGGATCTGGTAGAAGCGTTTTTAAAAACTCAATAGGTACTATTTTCATCCCTTTATGCTCCACCTCTTTAATGCCTAACATTCCAACATTTTCTAAGCAGTTCATATGGGTTAAATAGCTTTGTCCAAAAGTCATGAAAAATCTAATTCTTTTTAAGCCTTTAATATTTTTACTAAGAGACTCTAACTCTTCATGATATAGAAGATAGCTATCTTTTGGGCCAATTTCAGGATAATCCCAAACCATTTTTATCTCCATTGGAGAGGTCTCTATCCACTTGCCATCTTCCCAGTACCTGCCTTTTGCGCTTACTTCTCTTAAGTTTATCTCTGGGTTAAAATTTGTTGCAAAAGGGTATCCATGATCTCCCGCGTTGCAATCAAGTATGTCGATAGTGTGAATTTCATCAAATAGATATTGCTGCGCGTAGGCACAAAAAACATTTGTAACCCCAGGATCAAATCCGCTTCCCAAAAGTCCTAAAATACCAGCTTTTTTAAACTTTTCATCTCTTGCCCATTGAAGCTTATACTCAAACTTTGCTTCATCTGGATGCTCATAATTCGCAGTATCAAGGTAGTGAACCTTTGTTTTAATACAGGCATCCATGATGGTCAAATCTTGGTATGGCAAGGCTACATTTATGACAATCTCTGGCTTTACTTTTTCGATTAACTCCACAAGTTCATCCACACTATCTGCATCAACTTTTGCAGTTTGAATGACAACGCCAGTTCTCTCCTTAATTTCCTTTGCTATATCATCACACTTAGATTTTGTTCTACTTGCTAAGATTATGTTTCCAAATGTGCTTTGGTTCATTGCGCACTTTGTTGTTGCTACTTTGCTAACACCGCCTGCGCCTATGATTAGAGTTGTTTTCATTTTGATCCTTTAAAAGTTGAAAGTAAAATTTTTGCTAATTTTAAAGCTTTTGTTCTATGCGAAATCTCTATCTTTTCATCCTCTTCCATCTGCCCTAAAGTCAAGTTAAATCCTTCAGGAATAAACATAGGATCATATCCAAAACCCTTATCTCCTAGCGCTTCATCTATGGCAACTCCGTGCATCCATCCATGTACGCTAAATTCTCCAAAAGGGCTAACTATGCCAATGGCAGCTGTGTAAAAAGCTGGAGTTTTTTCTATGTTTTTCTCTTTTAACACTCTAATTAATTTTGCTAAATTTTCCTTATCATTTGCGCCAATTTTGGCATATCTAGCACTATATATTCCTGGCTCATTGTTTAAAATAGGAAGACTAATCCCGCTATCATCAGATAAAACTATCTCTTTTTTTGGAAGTGCATTATATATGGCTCTAGCTTTTAGTAAAGCATTCTCTTTAAAGCTTTTTCCATTCTCTTCAACCTCAAAAGGCTTAATGAGTTCATCAAATGAGAGCACTTCCCACCCTTTTAAAAAAGATTTTATCTCTTTGATTTTGCCTTTGTTGGATGATGCTAAAACTATTCTCACTATGGTCCTTTAATTTTTGCAAATTTTATCATAACTAAATAGAAAATGCTTTTTAAAGAAATAGATAGGTAAAATAAGTGTATTTTTCTTTTTAGGGATTAAATGTTAAAAAAAGTGGGCCCGCTAAGTGCTATCATTGCTCTTAGGTTTTTAGGGCTTTTTATAGTTTTACCAGTACTTTCAGTTTACGCACTTGAGCTACCTTACGCTACAAAAACCTTAGTAGGGATTACTATTGGTGGTTATGCTTTAACCCAAATGCTTTTTCAAGTTCCTTTTGGAGCGCTTTCTGATAGGATTGGAAGAAAGAAAACTATCGCTTTTGGTTTAGTGATACTCTTTTTAGGCTCTATCATCGCGGCACTAGCAAATGATATTTATACTCTTATGGCAGGTAGATTTTTACAAGGAGCAGGTGCTATTGGAGCTGTAGCATCAGCGCTTTTAAGTGATTTGGTTAGTGAAGAGAAAAGAACAAGCGCGATGGCTTTAATGGGTGGAAGCATTGCCCTTAGCTTTGCCATTTCCATGGGACTTGGGCCCGTGCTTGGCGGATTGTATGGAATAGGAGTGCTTTTTTGGATCACTGCTGTTTGCTCCATTTTTGCTTTAATAGTTCTTTTTACAAAAGTTCCAAATCCACCAAAAATAAAATATGACTATGAAAATAGAGGTTTTAATTTAAAAACTATTTTCAAAAATGATCAACTATTTTTAATGAACATCACAAATTTTTTACAAAAAGGGATGATGACTTTAGCGTTTTTAATTATCCCAATAGTGATGATTAGTGAATTTGGGTTTGAAAAATCCCAGCTATGGAAAGTCTATTTTCCAGCTTTAGTTTTAGGCATTTTTGCCATGGGACTTTCAGCTGTTTTTGGTGAAAAATATAAAAAATCAAAATTAATGCTCATGCTTGGTGTTGTGCTTTTTGGAGTAAGTTATAGTGTTATGGGCTTTACAAATAGTTATATGTTTTTCATCTTTGGTGTTGCACTGTTTTTCATTGGGTTTAATATACATGAACCACTAATGCAATCTTTAGCAAGCAGGTATGCTAAGGTGAATGAAAGAGGCGTGGCTCTTGGAGTGTTTAACTCTTTTGGACATTTAGGTACTTTTTTAGGAGGCGCACTAGGAGGGCTTTTTTATGAAAACTTTGGACTTGGAAAGATCTCTTTGGGCGTTTTAATTGTAGTTTTATTATGGATTTTTTTACTTTTAAAATTAAAAAATCCCCATTTAACTAAAAATTTATACTTAAAGTTTAGTGAGATAGATTTAAGTAAAATAGGCCTTCTTTCAAGTCAAAATGGAGTCATAGAGTATTATCAAAATGAGAGCGAAGAGCTCTTAGTTATCAAGTACAATTCTATAAAAACAGACGAATTAAAACTAAAACAACTCTTTGAAATATAATCTATTTAAAATTATTAATTAGCTCTAAATAGTCTAATGATTAGAATTAAAAATGCAGCACACAACTGCATCAAGCCTTGATGCAGTTGTGAAAACTATCTACTAATTCTTAAAATATCTACTAATGAGCCTTTTTTAATGGTAGTAGCGTCTATTGGAACGCATAAAAGCGCAGCATCTTTTAAAAGATTGTTTAAAATTGCACTTGAGCCAATCTTTTTTCCATCTAAATCAACCTCTATTTTTCCCTCTTTTTCAACTGTATTGCAAGCTGTAAATTCAGTAAATTTGGATCTTTTTTTATAATCTTCATTTAAAATAGCCTTGCTAAATCGTCTATTAAAGTCTCTTCCAAGCATGAAATCTATAATTCTAAGTCCATAAAGTGTAAAGACTACTGAGCTTGAGTATGGAAAACCAGGAAGTGCTAAAAGATGTTTACCGTTAACTTTTACAACTCTTATATGTCTGCCTGGCTTTATCTGTGCACCCTCAATGATGGTTTCAACTGCTAAATCCCCAACTATATCTTTTACAAAATCATAATCCCCAACGCTAACCCCACCAGTTGTTACAACTATGTCAGCGTGGGTTAGTCCTTCAATGATTTTATTTTTAATAAGCTCTTTATCATCCCCTGCAACTCCTAAAAGAATAGGCTCTGCCCCTGCTGATTTTGCAAGAGCTGCTAAGGTTACATGATTCGAGCTTCTTATGTGAGCGGGACTTGGCAAAGGCTCACCTATATCTACAATCTCACTTCCAGTAGCTAAAATAGCCACCTTTGGAGGGATGAAAACAGGGATATGAACTATCCCAAGTCCTGCTAAAACTCCAATTTGTGCAAAGTCAATCTTTGTTCCTTTAGCCATTAAAAGATCACCTTTAAAGTAAGCCTCTCCAACGGGTCTTACGGCAAAACCTTTTTTGACTGGAGTTACTATATTTATATACTCACCGTTAACTTCTACATTTTCAATCGGGATAATAGTGTCAGATCCATCACTCATAAGCGAGCCAGTAAAAGTTTTGATGCACTCACCATTTTGAACTTCTTTGGAAGTATCTGTGCCAGCTGGCAAGTGCTGGGTAATTTTTAATCTTTTTAACTCTTGATCTTCAAATTTTATGGCGTATCCATCCATCTCTGAAGTTGGGAACTCTGGTTGACTCTCTTTTGCCAAAATATCTTTTGCTAAAATTCTGCCCCAAGACTCCATAAGTCCAACATACTCTATGCCAGCTTTGATTTTCAAACTCTCTTCTAGTGCCTTTATGGTTTTTTCATAAGGTGTCCAACTCATCTTAAACCTTTAAAATCCCAGCACCTGGAAGAGCGGTGCTTCTAGACTCTGCATAGACTCTTTTTCCATCAATTAAATCATACTTCCAAATGGGGGCTTTTGTTTTAAAATCTTCAACAAAAATATCAAAAATCTCAAGTCCAGCCCTTCTTCTAGGTGATACAACGCCTGCTACATAAGAGCTTTCATGGTTTGGCACATCTCCAATTGAGTGAGCCATCATGATATAAAGCCCCTTCTCTTTTGCCCTCTCATTCCACTTATCAAGCCAAGATTTAAGGATTGGCTCATACACATCAAAACTAAGTCCATCAATCCCATCTTCATCGCGAACGATACCTACAAAAGTTATGAATGCGCCGCAATTTTTAAGCTTATATTTATCATACCACCTATTTACAATCTCTTTTGCATCTAATGGGCCACTATATAATTCAAGCATCTTAACCTCCACAAACTGGTGGCAAAAGTGAGATTTTATCCCCTTGTTTAATGGGTGCATTTAAATCTGAAACTAAAACATCATTTATTGCCACTGCTGAAATTTCTAACCATTTTGAGAGCTCCTCATCGTTTTTCAAAAACTCTCTTAATTCACTCAAAGATTTTACATCTACATTTAATGAAGGGCGGCCTATTGGGCCTAAAAATTCTACTACTGCCATCATTTCTCCTTAAATAATTTTTAATTATATCACAGTGCATTTTTATTTTGGTTGATGTCTATCTATGAAAACTTTAGTTTTCTTAGCTTAAAAAAGAATATTTTTTTCAACTAATAATTTGTCTTAAGTCAATGACAAAAAGGGTTTTTTATTGATATACTTCGTCAAAAAAAGGAAAAAACATTGAGAATTATACTTCTATTGTCGTTCTTTACGCTTTTTTCTTACGCAAATATGGGCGAAATTTTATATCAGGGTAACTGTCACACTTGCCATGGATACGATAAAGCAAACTCTGCCCCTAGCGCAAAAGCAATCCAACAAAGATATAAAGAGGTTTTTGAAGAAAAAGAAGCATTTATAGACTTTATGAGAGAGTGGATTAAGCTTCCAAAAGAGGAGAGCGCACTAATGCCAGATGAGATAAGAAAGCATGGATTAATGCCAATTTTAGGGTATGATGATTTTACTTTAAATGAGGTTGGAAACTACTTGTTTGAGACTGAATTTTAAAAACTAAAGGCAATTTTATAACCATCAAGCTATAATCATTTTTTTTGAAGGATTATAGTGCTGTTTGGTAAAATTGATTATATAAATTTACTCCCATTTCATGTTTTTTTAAAAAAAAGCCCTTTGCAATCATCTTTTAAAAAGTCTATTGAGTATAAAAAAGGTGTTCCAAGCAACTTAAATAGAGCTCTTGCAAAAAGAAAGATTGATGCTGCGGTTGTTTCAAGCATAACAAGTACAAATCCTATGTATGAGTGCTTGGACATGGGCATAATCGCACAAAAAAATGTAAATAGCGTGCTTGTAAAACCAGGTAAAATTTGTGATGATCCAGCTTCAGAAACCTCAAACGCATTAGCAAAAATTTTAAAGGTTAATGGGGAAGTTTTGATTGGAGATAGGGCGCTAAAGGCATATTTGGAAGATCCAAAAGCTTATATTGATTTAGCTAAAACATGGAATGAAAGAACTGGACTTCCATTTGTTTTTGCAAGAGTTTGCATCACAAAAAATAGTAATTTTTATAAAAAACTGACAAAAAACTTTTTAAAACAAAGAGTTAAAATCCCAAGATATATTCTAAATAGATATGCAAATGAAAGACAAATTAGTCAAAATGAGATCTTAAATTACTTAAAAGTTATCTCTTACTCCATTGGTCCAAAAGAGAAAATAGCGCTAAAAAGATTTTTAAATTTAGCCAAATCTAACTCTTGCCAACTCTAAGTCATTCAATCAATATTTAAAGTAATTTTTCAATTTTTTTCCAAGGAAAAAAAGTGTAATATAAAAGCTTGCTTTTTTAAGGCAACTTTCTAACAAAGGAGACTTGATGTCTATCATAAAGTGCATAGATAGAGTCTTGCAAGAGGTGCAAGATGCATCTCCTGGACAAGATGAGTTTTATCAGGCTGTTGAGGAGGTTTTACACTCCATAATTCCGCTACTTGAAGCTGAGCCAAAATATAATGAATTTAATATTATTGAGCGCATTATCGTACCTGAGAGGAGCTTGGTTTTTAGAGTAGTTTGGATGGATGATAGTGGAAATTATAGGACAAACATTGGGTATAGAACACAATTTAACTCCGCCATAGGGCCATATAAAGGTGGGCTTAGGTTTCATTCATCGGTGAATTTGAGCATAATTAAATTTTTAGGATTTGAGCAAACTTTTAAAAACTCACTTACAGGTTTAAATATTGGTGGAGCTAAAGGTGGAAGCAATTTTGATCCAAAAGGTAAAAGTGAAGGGGAGATCATAAGATTTTGTCAATCTTTTATGAATGAGCTTTATAAGTATATTGGGCATACAAAAGATATTCCTGCTGGAGATATAGGAGTTGGAGGAAGGGAGCTTGGGTATCTTTTTGGACATTATAAAAAATTAGTTGGTAGTTTTGAGGGAGCATTAACAGGTAAGGGCATTAACTGGGGCGGATCACTTGGCAGGAAAGAAGCGACTGGGTTTGGGCTTGCTTACTTTGCACAGGAGATGCTAAACAAGCAAGATGATAGCCTAAAAGATAAAATCTGTACCGTTTCTGGATCTGGAAATGTTGCAATCTATACAGTCCAAAAGCTATATAGCATGAAAGCACTTCCAGTTACTTGTAGTGATTCAAGAGGGATGATTTACCATAAAAGTGGGATCGATCCAGATACTTTAAAGCTAATAAAAGAGGTAAAAAGGGGAGATCTTTCTGAATATAAACTGATTCATCCAGATTCAAAATATATACCAAAAAGACATTATAAACAGGGAAGAAATGGGGTTTGGAGCGTTCCTTGTGATGCTGCTTTTCCATGTGCAACACAAAATGAATTAAACTTTGCAGATGTCCAAACTTTGTATGAAAATGGGTGTAGGCTCATTGTTGAGGGCTCAAACATGTCAACAACAAAAAGGGCAGCAGATTTTATAATGGCGCATAGAGATATACTTTATGGACCCGCAAAAGCGGCAAATGCTGGAGGAGTTGCGACATCGCAGCTTGAAATGAGTCAAAATGCTAGTATGCAAAACTGGAGTTTTGGCAAGGTAGATACAAAACTTCATGCCATTATGCAATCCATATTTAAAAATGCTTATGAAACTTCAGTTGAGTTTGGAGATGAGGGCAACTTGATGATGGGAGCAAATATTGCTGGATTTAGAAAAGTTGCAGATGCTATGATAGATCAAGGCCCTGCGTGATGCAGGGTCTTAAACATTAACAATAAAATCAAACACTAAAATACTTCTTGATTAATATCAAAAATATTATATAATACTACCAAATACTTCATTTTGAATAAAGAGGGGATATGAGGCTCTTTGTAGTATTACTTTTTCCTATTATAGTATTTGCTAATGAAATAGTTTTAAATAAATCTTTAAAAGAGTTTGAAGAGAGTAAGATTTTTAAAAAGCATGAATCTTTCTCCATCCCCAAAGAGAGCTTGGACGAACACAAGAGGTTACTTGAAGTTGAAGATGATGAAGATGAGAAGAGCTGCATAGAGACTTTTAAGATAAATATAGTGGGAAATGAGTCTATTAAGAGTTTTGATGAGGTGGTAAATCCATACTTAAATAGATGCAATGGCATAAAAAATCTAACAAACTTAAGAGATAAAATTTCAAATCTTTACATAGATAAGGGATTTATAACAAGTAGAGCATACTTTTTGCCTCAAGACCTAAAAAGTGGTGAAATCACTATAAATATCATAGAAGGGAAGATTGAGAGGTTTGAGCCAGATGGCATAAACCTATCAAATCTTTTTAAAAGCATGGAGGGAAAAACTCTAAATATAAAAGATTTAGAAGTTATGCTTCAGCAGGCTCAAAGGCTACATTCTCAAGAGTTAGACATTGAGATAGTTCCATCAAAAAAGATGGGACATTCGGTGGTTAAGGTGTTTAATGTTAGCCAAGAGAAGAGTTACAATGGAAATTTAGGCATAAATAATTTTGGCATTAAAAAGACAGGTAAATATCAAATTTATGGACAATATAACTTTGAAAACTTTTTAAGAATGAGTGACATAGTCACCATAAATTTAAGCTCAACCAATCGAGCCTTAGAGAGTAGAGACAAAACTTTTGGAACATACTTAAACTACTCAACTGTATATGATAGGTTTTCGTTTGACATTTTTTATAGCTACTCAAACTACAATCAAATCAATCAAGACATCTTTCATTATGACTATAAATCTGATGGATATAGTTTCTCAAGAGGGGTAAGTGCTAGCTACAAGCTCTACCACTCTAAGCATAGTAGTTTGGAGCTTTTAGCAGAGTATGAGAACAAAAAAACATCAAGCTATTTTGAAAATGTGAAGCTAGAACTTCAAAGCTACATAAACTCAACCGTTGGAGTTGGGGCTAGGTATGGGTTTTATGGGAGTGGGTTTAACGGATATGGAGAGCTTAAGTTTCACAAAGGAATAGCAGGTGAAAAGCAGGAGTTTAGCAAGCAAGAGATTTACTCAAAAAGATACATTTTAAATGCAGGGTTTAATAGGTATTTTGACACTCCTAGTAAGCTTGAATATAACTTATTTATAAGAGGACAATACTCAAGGGATCTACTTTTTGGGACTGAGGAGATATCTATGGGAGGGCCATATAGTGTTAGGGGGTTTAACAGTTTTGGGCTTTATGGTAATAGGGGATTTTTCATAAGAAATGATCTTTTAGTTTCACAAACGCTTGGAAGTGCGCTACTAAAGCCATATTTGGGGCTTGATTATGGGAGTGTTTCAAAAGGGAGTAAGAGTTTTGGAGGAGAGATAGTGGGTTTTACCTTTGGAGTGAAAAGCTACTATAAAAACTTTTTTGCAGATTTATCTTGTAGCACTCCAGTAAAAGAGAGTGAAAATATAAAAGATGAAAATAGTAGTTTTTTGGGATTTAACTTTTCTTATAGATATTAAGGAGAAGATATGAAAAAGTTAATTAAAAGTATCATAATTGTTCAAGTTGTTTTTGCTCAAATGCTTTTTGCAAAAGATTTAGTGGTAGATGTGTCCGCCCCTAAATCTAATCAGCCAAACTTAAAAGAGGCAAGGAATGGAGTACCTGTAGTAGATATTGTAAAACCAAACAATAAGGGGCTTTCGCACAATAAATTTACAAACTATAATGTAAATAAAGAGGGGCTCATTTTAAATAATTCAAATAAATCTACAGTATCCACTCATCTTGGAGGGTACATCTTTGGAAATCCAAATTTAGCGGGCACTACAGCTAAAACAATACTAAATGAAGTAACAAGTAAAAACCAAACTCACTTAAAAGGCTTTACTGAGGTTGCTGGAGATAGGGCAAGTGTAGTTGTGGCAAACCCAAATGGAATTTACATAAATGGGGCTGGGTTTATAAATACTCATAGTGCTATCTTAGCTGCTGGAGTTCCAAATGTGATGGATGGGGAAGTGGCTAACTACATGATAAGAGGTGGGGAGATAGAGGTTGATGGGAGTGGGCTAAATACAACAAATGTAGATAGAGTTAAACTTTACGCAAAAGCGATAAAACTAAATGCACAAATACATGCTAAAGATTTAGAGATGGTGGCTGGGGATAGTGAAACTTGGGCAGATGATAAAAATAGAGTGCTCTTTGGCATAGACTCAACAGCTCTTGGGGGGATTTATGCAAATAAGATAACTCTCATTGGAACTGAAGATGGGGTTGGAGTGAACTTGCCTGTAGAGATAAGCTCGCTTGATAATCTTAAGATAAGTGCAGATGGAAAGATAGTTTTAGATAGAGCAGTTTCAAGTAAAGATGTAGATATAAAATCATTCTCAGATAGTGTTGATTTGAATGAACTTTATGGGGATAACATAAACATAGAGGCAAAAAGCTTAACTAATAAAAAGATAATAGCCGCTCAAAAAAAGATAGATATAGAGGCGGAAGATGTAACAAACAATAGCGCAATAGTTACGCTAAATGAAGATATAACAATAACCGCAGACACTCTTACAAACTACAATACAATTTACTCAAATGATAGTGTGAATTTATATATAAAAGATAAACTATTAAATGAGACAAATAACGATATGGTAGATTTGGCAAATGAGAAAGCTATTATATTTGCTAAAAATGATATGAATATA
>JAAYLJ010000255.1 GCA_012521935.1 Campylobacteraceae bacterium
GACTTTGCAAACTATATTGCAAGTTCTTATCTTTTTGTGAGTACCTCCACAGGTCCCATGCATCTTGCTGGCATGACAAATACACGAACTCTCTCTTTTTTTGGCGATAATCTGTTTGCAAGTAGCAAAAGATGGGCAACGATAAGCGATGAAAAGTATCAAAATAATTTTATGTTAAATACAAACTATGGAAAAGAAAAACTTGAAGATGTTAAATTAAAACTCAAAGAAATACTATATGAATAAAATGGTCACCTTATCTTCAGAGCATTTTTTAGCCAGAGGTAGCGGCAGGGATGTTTATACCCATCCAAACAGTAACTGTAAAATCATAAAAATAGATAGAAAAGGCCATGAGAACAGGAGTCAAAATATACTAGAATACAGGTATTACTCTCATTTAAAAAAAAGAGGAGTTCCTCAAGAAAAACTTAGCAAATGCTTAGGTTTCATAGATACAAATCTTGGGAAAGGCTTAGTATTTGAGAAAATAGTCAATCATGATGGTGTTCTTAGCTTTGGTTTTGATGAAATAGTTAAGCAGAAAAAAATAGATGAAAAGCTAGAAATAAAACTTTTAAAAGAGCTGAAAGATTATCTTTTAAAAAATCAAATTGTTTTTGCTGATGCCACTTTATATAACATCTTATGTCAAGAGTATAAAGAAAATAAATATAGACTGATGGTGATTGATGGCTTAGGTGGCAGGCGACCTAGTTTTAAATCAAATCTTTATCTATATTTTGCTCCATATAGGCTTTATAAAATTATAAAACAGTGGAAAAAAATTGAGAAAGACTACAGGGTTTTTAAAAAAAATAGTAGTAGTCCTATATATATTTGGGATAATTTTTCAGATCAACCTCATATCATAAAAGATAAAGAGTTCAAAAGAAATGCTAGGCTCTCAAACTTAAGAGATTATCTAAAAATGTTTCTCTCTTCTTTTTTTATTTTACCTTTTGCTTTTTTAGTAATGAAGTTTTTTAAAGGAGAGAGAAAACTTTCGTATAAAGAGCTAATTGGCATTGGGGTAAATTTAGACAAAGGAAATGTCCAGCAAGAGCTAGTTGAAGAGCTAGGAGTGCAAAATCTTCTAATAAGAATTTTTTTAAGTGATATAAAAAACTTAGACTCTTATGTAAAATTTGCAGAAAGTTTTAACAGAAAATCAAAGAAAAATATTGTGATAAATGTAGTGCAAGATGGTTTTAATTCAAGAGAAATGGACAATTTAAATCAAAATATCGAACTTATTTTCTCAGAATTTAAAGATATTTCATCAACTTTCCAAATAGGCACTGCTATTAATAGACTAAAATGGGGCTTTGCTTCTGCTAGAGATTTTATGGAGTTTTATATGAAAGCTCAAAGAGTTAGGGATGAAAAGTTTCCACATATTAAGCTTTTAGGCCCTTCAGTTATAGATTTTGAGTACTATTACAATGTAAAAACTATGTTCACTCGCAAAAAAATAAGCTATGATAAAACAAGTGCACTTTTGTATGTTGATAGGTGAGGAAGCACTAAAAATAGACAGTATGGTATCTCCGATATAAAAAACAAAATAGATCAACTCTATGCACTCGTAAGATTAAGCCCCAAAACAAAAAGCGATTAAATCTA
>JAAYLJ010000256.1 GCA_012521935.1 Campylobacteraceae bacterium
GAGGAAGATAGAGCTTACAACACCATGGTTTACACAACCAAAGAGATAGATCAAATCGCAATAGCCGCTTTTGAAATAGCAATGAAAAGACGAAAGCAAGTCTGCTCAGTTGATAAAGCTAATGTTTTAGAAGTAAGCCAGCTTTGGAGAGAAAGAGTTGAAATCATAGCTAAAAGCTACCCAGAGGTGAGTCTTTCACACATGTATGTAGATAATGCTGCTATGCAGCTTATAAAAAATCCAAAACAGTTTGATGTCATTTTAACAGGTAATATTTTTGGCGATATTTTAAGTGACGCTGCTAGCATGGTTAGCGGATCTATTGGGCTTTTACCATCTGCTTCAATAGGTGGCAGAGTAGGGCTTTTTGAGCCAATTCATGGCTCAGCTCCAGATATTGCAGGGCAGGGAATTTCAAATCCAATTGCTACCATTTTATCGGCTGCTATGATGTTAAGATATGCTTTAAATGAAGAAGAGGCTGCTAAGAGAATCGAAAGAGCAGTAAAAGAGGTTTTAAAAGAGGGGTATAGAACAAAGGATCTATCTATGTATGATGCAAAAGAGGTTTGCTCAACAAATGAGATGGGATCAATCATCGCTAGCATGATTTCTAAAGTTTAAAATGAATACTCTAACCCTAGCTACCATTTACGAACTTCAAGGATTAAAAGAGGATGCTTTAAAAATTTATAAAGAGATTTTAAAAAAAGATCCAAACAATAAAGAGTCAAAAGTAGCCATTAGAAGACTTAGTGGAATTAGAAAGAGATTTGAAGGGGTTAATGAAGAGATGAAGGAGTTTTTCATCTTAATGGATAGCGAGGTAGAGTTTATTGAATTTGAAAGATGGATGGTAAAACTATGGAATTAAAAGATATCATTCTTTCAACCTTAGCTGAACTAGAAGAGCCAAAAACTAATGTAGAGGTTGAAAAAGAGGTTGAAAAAAGCTTTAAAGAGGAGCCTTCTTTAAAGAAGGAAGAGTCCCCTTTGGTAGATCTTTTTTTAAGCAACATTAGAGAGAGAATTTTAGTTCTTTTTGAAGGATTCCAATCCCCAAACAATAAAAACATTGAAGCAAAACTAGATTTGACTTTAAACTTTTTAGAGTATCTTTTAGCTTCCATTGATGAGTATTTAAAAGAAGATAGCAAAACTTTAACAAAATGAATTTTTTAAAAGCCCTACCGCAAGAGCTTAGTGAAGAGCTAAGTGAATTAGTTAGGGTTTTAACTCCACATACAAAAAAACTCTACGCAGTTGGCGGAGCAGTCAGAGACTTTTTTTTAAACAAAAATATATCTGATTTAGATATTGAAATATATGATCTTTCTTTAGATAAATTCAATGAATTGATGCAAGCTTTAGGGGCAAAAGAGGTTGGAAAATCTTTTCAAGTTTATAAGTGGGGGAGTATCGATATAGCCTTAGCAAGAGAGGAGTTTAAAAGTGGAACTGGGCATAAAGGCTTTGTTACCATTCCAATAAATGATGAAAAAAAAGGGAGCAAAAGGCGCGATTTTACAATTAATTCTTTAATGATAAATCTTTTAACAAATGAAGTTTTAGATTTTTGGGATGGGCTTAAAGATTTAAAGAAAAAAAGAGTTAAGCATATATGTAAAGATAGCTTCATTGAAGATCCTTTAAGGGTTTTAAGAGGAGTTCAATTTGCTTCAAGGTTTGGCTTTTTCATAGATGAAGATACGCTAAATTTAATGAAAACTCTTCCTTTGGAAGAACTTAGCAAAACACGCATCACTTGGGAGTGAGAAAAGCATTTTAATGGAGAGTTTTATGCTCATGGTATGGTAGCTTTTTATCAAACAAATTTACACAAAAGTATTTTTAATTTAAATCTTTCGTGGAAAGATTTAGCAAAAGTTTCAAGAGCTTTACAAAGATATAGCAAAAATATTCCATCTCATTTAAAAGAGTTTTATTGGCTTTATATATTTGCGCATATTTTAAATA
>JAAYLJ010000257.1 GCA_012521935.1 Campylobacteraceae bacterium
CTAATTCTTGTTTCTTAAAAAACTTCATATCGAAAAATAGCCTTGAGCTATTTTGGAGCATTTTTTCAAAAAGGAGTCTTTTTTTTATTTCATTGCCATTTTTAAAAATATCCATTATGTCATACTCATTAATATTTAAATCCCAAAAACACTCTTTAGCTATTCTCTTGTACTCCATCATAAAGAATCCTTTTCAAATTTAGCCTCTCTTATTTTACCTAAAAAACTCACTTAGTATCTCTTGCAAAATTAATCAAAGGTATTTATAGTATAGTGCCTAGTTTAAAAACTAGCAACCAAAAGGTAAAAAATGAAAAAAACAGTACTCAGCCTGCTTATAGCGCTTAGTTTGTGTTTTGCCTCAACCTTAGATGAAGGGGCTGCGGCACTAAACAAAAAAGAGTATGAAAAAGCTCATAAAATCTTTGAAGACTTAGCAAAAGAAAACGATGCAAAAGCAATGCACTATTTAGGAGTTATGTACCACAGAGGAAATGGCGTTAAAAAGGACTTTATAAGGGCAAAAGAGTGGTACGAAAAAGCGATAAAACAAGGAAGTGTGGACGCCCTTTTTAGTCTTGGCACGATGTATTATTTCGCAATTGGACTTAAGCAAGATTATGAAAAAGCAAGAGAATTGTTTGAAAAAGCAGCAAAAAAGAATGATGAAAAATCACAATTTTTACTAGGCGATATGTATAATTACGGATTAGGAGTCAAACAAGATTTTCAAAAAGCCATTATGTGGTATGAAGAGTCTGCCAAACAAAAGTTTGGACAAGCTTATTTTATGCTTGCAAATATGTACAAAGAGGGCAGGGGCGTGGAGCAAAGCTATCTAAGGGCAAGAGATTTTTACCAAAAAGCGTGTCAAAACGGTTTGAGGCAAGGGTGTGATGCGTTTGATAGTTTAATGCAATTAGAGCTTGAAAAATAATGAAAGAGTTGAAAATATTTACAAATTTTGACTACTTTGTTTTAAAAGACATAAACGATAAATATTTTAAAAAGTCTTGGGAGTTGTATGAAAACTCTTTTCCAAAAAACGAAAGAAGAACACTAAAAGAACAAGAAAAAATTTTTAAAAATGATAAATATCAAGCTTTTGTAGTGCTAAAAAATGGAGAGCTTTTAGCCATTTTGTTTTTTTGGAATTTTAAGAAATATACATTTATAGAGCATTTTGCAGTAAGTGATAAGCTTAGAGGACGCTCTTTTGGCTCTAAAATATTAAAAGACTTTTTAACAAAATATGATAATGTAGTCTTAGAAATTGAGCTTTTAAAAGATGAGATTTGTAAAAAAAGATTAAACTTTTACGAAAAATTGGGCTTTATGATGAACGCACACAAACACTTTCAAGTCCCTTTTAGGGAAAACTCACACAATCTTGAGCTTTTATTTTTATCTTATAAAAAAAGATTAACAAAAGAGCAGTATGAGTTTTTATATAGCCAAATGAGAAGCTCATTAACAGTAAGATAGGCATAAAAGGAGTTAAAGATGAAAATACGAATTTACTACGAGAAAGAAAACTTTTACTAAAAACCCCTATAAAGCCCATAAATAAAGGGTTTTAAATTTTCACAACTCCTCAAAATTTACCCTTTAAGAAAATCTTTTTGTCACAAGAAATGACACTTCAAATCCACTTTTTGACACTCAAGTTTTATATCTTTTTAGAGTTATCTTTGGCTATCTTTTTTATCTTCTTATTTGTATTTCCCATAAAGTAGAGTTATCTTGGTTATCTGACTTATCTTAATAGTTTTATAATTTTACTTGATAAAATAGATGACGATTACTACTTTATAAAGCTAAATAAAATCTAGAAAAAGATATACTTTTTTCTAGAAATATATTTTAAAGGAAATCCTCTTGAAGCTCTATGATAGTGTATTTTATTTCATCTCTGGACATGGTAGGGGTTGGGCATTTTCATCAAATGATTTAATTAAAAAATTTGAACGACAACAAATAGACAATGTTCTTTCAGATTTAGTAAAAGCCAAAAAAATCAGAAGAGTATCACGAGGAATTTATGACTATCCAAAATATAGTGAGCTTCTTCAAAAAGAGTTAAGTCCAGATATCGAGCAAGTTGCACGAGCAATTGGGCGGAAATTTAACTGGAGGATAGAAGTTTCAGGTGAGAGTGCTTTAAACATTTTAAATCTCTCTACTCAAATACAAGCAAAATATATCTACTTAAGTGATGGACCAAATAAAAGCTATAAACTATTTAACGATGTAGTAATAGAATTTAAAAAATCAGTTTTAAAAGATATTGGGTTTAAATACAAAGAGAGTTCCCTTATCGTTCAAGCTTTAAAATCACTTGGTAAAGAGCATATCACCGATGAGATTATAGAAAAAATAAAAGAGCAGATAGAGCCTAAGATGGTTGAGAAAATCTTAAAAGATACACAAAGTACAACTGTATGGGTGTATGAGATTATAAAGCAAATTTGTAAAGGTGATAGCCATGAATAAAGTAGCGAACTTATCAAAAGAGCAAAGAAAAGAGCTATTTAGTGAAACTGCTACACTTATGAACACTACAAATGCAATAGTTGAAAAAGATTTTTGGGTTGTATGGACTTTAAACAAAATATTTGAAGATGAGAGATTAAATAAAATCCTAATGTTTAAAGGTGGAACGAGCCTTTCTAAAGTTTTTAACCTTATTGGTAGATTTTCTGAAGATATAGATTTGATTTTGGATTGGAGACTGGTAACAAAAGAAGATCCATTACAAGAGCAACAATCAAAAAACAAGCAAGTGAAATTTAACGAACAAATAAATGAAAATGCAAAAATCTATATCAAAAATGAGTTGTTGCCAATCATTTCGCAAATTTTATCACCACTTTGCACTTGTAATATAGCTGATGATGGATTTTCTATAAATGTAAGATACCCAAATGCATTTGATGATAGTTATCTAAGACCTGAAATTCTACTTGAGATTGGTCCACTAGCTTCATGGCTACCATCTGATAGTTTTGAGATAGCATCATTTGCATCACTTAAATTTCCACAAGTTTTTGAAAAAGCAAAATGTAATGTAAACACTATAGTTGCTAAAAGAACATTTTGGGAAAAGGCTACAATATTGCACCACGAAGCAAATAGACCAAATGACTCTGCTATGCCTATAAGGTACTCAAGGCATTATTATGACTTAGCAATGATGGCTGAAAATAGTGTAAAAGATGATGCACTAGCAGATTTGGAACTACTAAAAAATGTAGTAGATTTTAAACAAAAGTTTTATCCTAGAACTTGGGCAAAATATGAAGAAGCTAGAATAGGAACACTAAAACTTTTGCCACCAGAGTTTCGACTTGATGCTCTTAGAAAAGACTATCAAGCCATGCAAAATATGATATTTGATAAAAAATTATCGTTTGATGAGATTATCAATATTCTAAAAAAAC
Source organism: Campylobacteraceae bacterium (assembly GCA_012521935.1). Classification (GTDB taxonomy): domain Bacteria; phylum Campylobacterota; class Campylobacteria; order Campylobacterales; family Campylobacteraceae; genus JAAYLJ01. Next base: position 3,441 of record JAAYLJ010000257.1, read on the forward strand.
TAGAAAGTGAAATAAACAACACTTTGTAAAAGTAGTTTTCTTCTAAAAATTATGAATACCTATAAAGATATTTATAAAAGGAAGAAAACAATGAACGATATAAACCCAACTACAGGCTTACCGATGTCAGGCGGAGGAATTGATGTGGGAGGCACACCTTATGGC
>JAAYLJ010000258.1 GCA_012521935.1 Campylobacteraceae bacterium
GAAGTAAAACCTTAAAAGATGCGATGAATGAGGCAATTAGAGATTGGGTTACAAATGTAAAAGATACTTTTTACATCATTGGAACAGTTGCAGGGCCTCATCCATATCCTCTTATGGTTAGAGATTTCCAATCAATCATTGGGTATGAGGCAAAAAAAGAGATTTTAAGAGTTGAGAAAAGATTACCAAACTACCTTGTTGCTTGCATAGGTGGTGGGAGCAATGCAATTGGACTGTTTAACCACTTTTTAAATGAAAAAAATGTGCAATGTATTGGGGTAGAAGCTGGTGGATTAGGACTTGAGAGTGGCAAACATGGGGCAAGTTTACAAAAAGGCTCTCCTGGAGTTTTGCATGGCCAAATGAGCTATCTTTTACAAGATGATGATGGACAAATCGCACAAGCTCACTCAATCTCTGCTGGTTTAGACTACCCTGGGATTGGGCCTGAGCACGCTTATTTAAAAGAGCTTGAAGTAGTTAAATATGATAGTGTGACTGATGATAAAGCGCTAGAAGCCTTTGTTTGGCTAAGCCAAAAAGAGGGGATAATCCCTGCTTTTGAGAGCTCTCACGCAATTGCATATTTGAAAAAAATGGAGCTAAAAAAGGATGATTTAGTAATTGTAAATCTATCTGGGCGTGGGGATAAAGATATAACTCAAGCTAAATCTCTTTTAAATTTTGATTAAGGATTTTATTGGAAGCTCTTTTTTTTGAATGGGTTAGAAGTTATGGATATATCATTTTATTTATATGGTGTGTTCTTGAGGGTGAGACTGCCTTACTTACTGCTGGGATTTTTGCGCATACTGGAGATATGAATTTAAGTTTGGCCATCATTATTGGTGCGCTAGGTGGCATGAGCGGAGATCATCTTTATTTTCACATTGGAAGAACAAACAAAAGCTATATCTATAAAAAATTACATAAACAGCGTAGAAAATTTGCAATTGCGCATATGCTTTTAATGAAAAGAGGAAGGTTTATTGTATTTTTACAGCGGTTTTTATATGGTCTTAGAGTTGTGCTTCCACTCTCAGTTGGGCTTACTGGCTTTAGCAGAGTTGAATATATTCTAATAAATGGGGCAAGCTCATTTCTTTGGGCAACCATTTTTTGTACTATTGGCTGGTGGTTTGGTGAAGAAGCACTTATTTTTGTTGCCTTTATTAAGGCTCATTGGTATATTGCAATACCTATTTTAGGTCTTTTTTTAGGATCTGCATTTCTATTTTTTCAAAATATTGAAAAACATATATTATTATCACGGAGTAAAAAATGAGATTTGAATTGATTTCTAATTTAGAAAATTTTAAAGGAGTTGAACTTATTTTCATTGATGAAGATGGTTTTGATAAATCTACTGATAAAGATGAGTTAGTTAAAGTTGGCTTTAAAGCCAAAGAAGAGAGTGGAGTCTATCTATCTCATTTAAATAAACTCTATGTTGGAGTTAAGTTTGATGATAGTGAAGATTTAAGAATAGCTGCGGCAAAAGCATATGAAATCATCAAAATAGCCCCTTGCGAAGAGTTAGCAGTTGAAATTTTGCCAGAGTTTATTGAAGCGGTTGTGGAAGGATTTGAACTATCTAGCTACTCGCTTACAAAATATAAAAGTAAAAATGAACCAGTTAGTTTAAAAACTATCTACATAGTCTCAAGCGATGAAAAAGCTCTTAAAAAAATTGAAAAAGCTAAAACTATCGCTTGCGTTACAAACTATGCTAAAGATATAGTAAATTCAATTCCAAATGATTATACACCTGCAAAGATGGCAGAAGATGCAAAGGGTTTAACTAAAATTTCAAATATAACTTGCAAAGTTTATGATAAAGAGTTTATGGAAAAAGAGGGAATGGGAGCTTTATTAGCTGTTAGCAAAGCTAGTATCCATGAGCCATATTTGATTCATTTAAACTATAAACCTAAAAACCCTATTAAAAAAGTTGTATATATTGGAAAAGGCTTAACTTATGATAGTGGCGGACTTAGCTTAAAACCAAGTGATTATATGGTTACAATGAAAGCAGATAAAAGTGGCGCAGTAGCGGCGATGGCTATCATTAAAGGAGCTGCTAAATTAAACCTAGCAGTTGAAATTGATGTTATTTTAGGCGCAACAGAGAATATGATTGGAGGAGATGCTTACAAGCCAGATGATGTTTTAAAAAGCATGAGTGGAACAACAATTGAAGTTAGAAACACTGATGCTGAAGGAAGGCTTGTTTTAGCTGATTGTCTTACTTTTGCCCAAAAGATAGAAGCGGATTATTATATTGATCTTGCCACTTTAACTGGAGCTTGCGTTGTAGGAGTTGGTGAATATACAACTGGAGTTATGGGACACAATGATGAGTTAAAAAACTCCATAGAAAGTGCGGCAAAGAAAAGTGGTGAGCTTACAAATAGCTTGCATTTTAATAGGCACTTGAAAAAACTTTTAAAAAGCTTGATTGCTGATATTTCAAATATAAGCTCATCAAGATATGGTGGAGCAATTACTGCTGGATTGTTTTTAGATAAATTTATTGAAGATAAAAATAAGCAAAAATGGATCCATTTAGATATAGCTGGCCCTGCTTTTGTCGAAAAAACATGGGGATATAATGGAGCTGGAGCTAGTGGCGCTGGAGTTAGGATGAACCTTTACTGGCTGCAAGAATTAGAAAATAAGGAAGCATAATGGGACTTGGAGTTGGACTTGTAGGGCTTCCAAATGTTGGCAAATCAACCACTTTTAATGCCTTAACAAAGGCTCAAAATGCAGCGGCGGAAAACTATCCATTTTGCACAATTGAGCCAAATAAGGCCATAGTTGCGGTACCAGATGCAAGATTAAAAGAGTTAGAAAAAATTGTAAATCCACAAAGAGTCCAATACTCTACGATTGATTTTGTAGATATTGCTGGACTTGTAAAAGGCGCTAGCAAGGGCGAGGGTTTAGGAAATCAATTTCTATCTAACATTAGAGAGGTTGAAGTAATTTTTCATATGGTTAGATGTTTTGAGGATGAAAATATCACTCATGTTGAAGGGGAGATTGATCCTTTAAGAGATATTGAGATAATTGAGGCAGAACTTATCTTATCTGATGTTGAGCAGTTAAATAGAAAGATAGAAAGACTTACAAAACAGGCAAAAGCTGATAAAAAAGCTAAAGAAGTTTTAGAAGTTGCTAAAAAATTAGCTCTTCATTTAGATGAATTAAAACCCGCTAGTTCATTTGAAGATAGAAATGATTTAAGCTTCATTGCTTTAAACAAAGAGCTTAGATTTTTATCTAATAAAACAGTAATTTATGGTGCAAATGTAGATGAAGATGGACTTTTGGAAGATAATGAGTATGTCATTAAATTAAAAGAACATGCGAAAAATAGTAACTTTGAAGTTATTAAAATATGTGCAAAAATTGAAGAGGAGATTGTCGCTCTTGAAGAGGATGAGGCGAAAGAGTTTTTAAATGAACTTGGCATCAAAGAATCTGGACTTGATCAAATCATTCAAAAATCTTTTGAAAAGCTTGGACTTATTTCTTACTTTACTGCTGGGGTAAAAGAGGTTAGAGCTTGGACAATTAAAAAGGGGTGGAAAGCCCCAAAAGCAGCATCAGTAATCCATAACGATTTTGAAAAAGGTTTCATTAGGGCTGAAGTAATTAGCTATGAAGATTTTGTAAACTTTAGTGGTGAAAGTGGTGCAAAAGAGGCTGGCAAGATGAGACTAGAGGGAAAAGAGTATATCGTTCAAGATGGCGATGTAATGCACTTTAGATTTAATGTTTAACTTCATTAGAGCTAGTAAATTTACTAGCTCTAATGAAGTTAAACATTAAATCTAAAGTGCATTACATCGCCATCTTGAACGATATACTCTTTTCCCTCTAGTCTCATCTTGCCAGCCTCTTTTGCACCACTTTCACCACTAAAGTTTACAAAATCTTCATAGCTAATTACTTCAGCCCTAATGAAACCTTTTTCAAAATCGTTATGGATTACTGATGCTGCTTTTGGGGCTTTCCACCCCTTTTTAATTGTCCAAGCTCTAACCTCTTTTACCCCAGCAGTAAAGTAAGAAATAAGTCCAAGCTTTTCAAAAGATTTTTGAATGATTTGATCAAGTCCAGATTCTTTGATGCCAAGTTCATTTAAAAACTCTTTCGCCTCATCCTCTTCAAGAGCGACAATCTCCTCTTCAATTTTTGCACATATTTTAATAACTTCAAAGTTACTATTTTTCGCATGTTCTTTTAATTTAATGACATACTCATTATCTTCCAAAAGTCCATCTTCATCTACATTTGCACCATAAATTACTGTTTTATTAGATAAAAATCTAAGCTCTTTGTTTAAAGCAATGAAGCTTAAATCATTTCTATCTTCAAATGAACTAGCGGGTTTTAATTCATCTAAATGAAGAGCTAATTTTTTAGCAACTTCTAAAACTTCTTTAGCTTTTTTATCAGCTTTTGCCTGTTTTGTAAGTCTTTCTATCTTTCTATTTAACTGCTCAACATCAGATAAGATAAGTTCTGCCTCAATTATCTCAATATCTCTTAAAGGATCAATCTCCCCTTCAACATGAGTGATATTTTCATCCTCAAAACATCTAACCATATGAAAAATTACTTCAACCTCTCTAATGTTAGATAGAAATTGATTTCCTAAACCCTCGCCCTTGCTAGCGCCTTTTACAAGTCCAGCAATATCTACAAAATCAATCGTAGAGTATTGGACTCTTTGTGGATTTACAATTTTTTCTAACTCTTTTAATCTTGCATCTGGTACCGCAACTATGGCCTTATTTGGCTCAATTGTGCAAAATGGATAGTTTTCCGCCGCTGCATTTTGAGCCTTTGTTAAGGCATTAAAAGTGGTTGATTTGCCAACATTTGGAAGCCCTACAAGTCCAACTCCAAGTCCCATTATGCTTCCTTATTTTCTAATTCTTGCAGCCAGTAAAGGTTCATCCTAACTCCAGCGCCACTAGCTCCAGCTCCATTATATCCCCATGTTTTTTCGACAAAAGCAGGGCCAGCTATATCTAAATGGATCCATTTTTGCTTATTTTTATCTTCAATAAATTTATCTAAAAACAATCCAGCAGTAATTGCTCCACCATATCTTGATGAGCTTATATTTGAAATATCAGCAATCAAGCTTTTTAAAAGTTTTTTCAAGTGCCTATTAAAATGCAAGCTATTTGTAAGCTCACCACTTTTCTTTGCCGCACTTTCTATGGAGTTTTTTAACTCATCATTGTGTCCCATAACTCCAGTTGTATATTCACCAACTCCTACAACGCAAGCTCCAGTTAAAGTGGCAAGATCAATATAATAATCCGCTTCTATCTTTTGGGCAAAAGTAAGACAATCAGCTAAAACAAGCCTTCCTTCAGCATCAGTGTTTCTAACTTCAATTGTTGTTCCACTCATGCTTTTTAAAACATCATCTGGCTTGTAAGCATCTCCTCCAATCATATTCTCTGTTGCGCCTAAAATAACATCAATTTCAACTGCTAGGTTTAATTTAGCAGCTCCTTTAATGATAGCCATCGCCGCTACTGCGCCACTTTTATCTGCTTTCATTGTAACCATATAATCACTTGGTTTTAAGCTAAGTCCGCCACTATCATAAGTTAAGCCTTTTCCAATATATACAACTTTTTTAATAGGGTTTTTAGGTTTATAGTTTAAATGAATCAAATATGGCTCATGGATACTAGCTTTGCTAACAGCTAATAAAGCTCCCATTCCCTCTTTTTCCATAAACTCTTTATCATAAACTTTGCAAGTTATATTTGAAATTTTAGTTAAACCCTTTGCATCTTCTGCCATCTTTGCAGGTGTATAATCATTTGGAATTGAATTTACTATATCTTTAGCATAGTTTGTAACGCAAGCGATAGTTTTAGCTTTTTCAATTTTTTTAAGAGCTTTTTCATCGCTTGAGACTATGTAGATAGTTTTTAAACTAACTGGTTCATTTTTACTTTTATATTTTGTAAGCGAGTAGCTAGATAGTTCAAATCCTTCCACAACCGCTTCAATAAACTCTGGCAAAATTTCAACTGCTAACTCTTCGCAAGGGGCTATTTTGATGATTTCATATGCTTTTGCCGCAGCTATTCTTAAATCTTCACTATCATCAAACTTAACTCCAACATAGAGTTTATTTAAATGAGATAGATAGACTCCACTCTCTTCTTTGGCTTTAAAGCCAACTTTAACTAACTCATCTTTATCAGTAGATTTATCAAAACCATCTTCATCAATGAAAATAAGTTCAACTCCTTTAAAATTTTCTAAATTAGAAATCAATTCAAATCTCATTTTTTACTCCGTGATAATAATATATGTTTTTCAATATTTTGAAAAAATAGAAATGCAGATCCTAAAAAAAGACCTAAAATAGGTATTGCAATATACCAATGAGCCTTAATAAAGGCAACAAAAATAAGTGCTTCTTCACCAAACCACCAGCCAATAGTACAAAAAATGGTTGCCCAAAGAAATGAGCTTGCCCCATTTATTAGAATATATTCAACTCTGCTAAAGCCAGTAAGCCCAACTGAGAGTGGAAGCACAACTCTAAGACCATATAAAAACCGCTGTAAAAATACAATAAACCTTCCTCTTTTCATTAAAAGCATATGCGCAATTGCAAATTTTCTACGCTGTTTATGTAATTTTTTATAGATATAGCTTTTGTTTGTTCTTCCAATGTGAAAATAAAGATGATCTCCGCTCATGCCACCTAGCGCACCAATAATGATGGCCAAACTTAAATTCATATCTCCAGTATGCGCAAAAATCCCAGCAGTAAGTAAGGCAGTCTCACCCTCAAGAACACACCATATAAATAAAATGATATATCCATAACTTCTAACCCATTCAAAAAAAAGAGCTTCCAATAAAATCCTTAATCAAAATTTAAAAGAGATTTAGCTTGAGTTATATCTTTATCCCCACGCCCAGATAGATTTACAATTACTAAATCATCCTTTTTTAGCTCCATTTTTTTCAAATATGCAATTGCGTGAGAGCTCTCAAAAGCAGGGATTATCCCCTCTTTTTGGCTTAGCCAAACAAAGGCTTCTAGCGCTTTATCATCAGTCACACTATCATATTTAACTACTTCAAGCTCTTTTAAATAAGCGTGCTCAGGCCCAATCCCAGGGTAGTCTAAACCAGCAGAGATTGAGTGAGCTTGTGCGATTTGTCCATCATCATCTTGTAAAAGATAGCTCATTTGGCCATGCAAAACTCCAGGAGAGCCTTTTTGTAAACTTGCCCCATGTTTGCCACTCTCAAGTCCTAATCCACCAGCTTCTACCCCAATACATTGCACATTTTTTTCATTTAAAAAGTGGTTAAACAGTCCAATTGCATTGCTCCCACCACCTATGCAAGCAACAAGGTAGTTTGGTAATCTTTTCTCAACTCTTAAAATCTCTTTTTTTGCCTCATACCCAATGATTGATTGGAAATCTCTAACCATAAGAGGATATGGATGAGGCCCTGCAACTGTTCCAATGATGTAAAAAGTATCTTTTACATTTGTAACCCAATCTCTAATTGCCTCATTCATCGCATCTTTTAAGGTTTTACTTC
>JAAYLJ010000259.1 GCA_012521935.1 Campylobacteraceae bacterium
GAGAATGAATTATCTTTTTAAAGAGTCACAATGGAAGAGTTTAGTTTAATCATCTTAATTTTTAGTTCAATTTTATTGGCTTTATTAGCTACTCTTTATCTACTAAAATCAAAAAAATTTACTCAAAATCAGCTAGAAACTGCTAAGTTAGTCCAGTTAAATCAGCTTTTAAGGGAGCAAAATGAAAAGCAAGAGATTGATTTAGGGGAGATAAAAGAGCAAAATGAGAATTTAAAAAATTTTATCCACAATTTAGAACTTGAAGAGGTAAAAAAAGATGAAAGATTAATGGCGCTTAAGAGGAGCTATGAGCTACTAGAAGAGTCTTTTTCAAAAAGAGAAAAAGAGCTTAAACAAAAGATTGAGTCTATAATGGAGCAAAGTTTAAATGAGAAACTAGAAAAATTTGATAAAAACTCCATCAAAACATTAGGCGAATTTCTTAAACCATTTGAAGATAGGTTAGAGAGTTTTAAAAAAGAGATCAAATCTACAAGAGAGCTTGGCATTGAGAGTTTTGCAAAGCTTTCATCTGAAATTAATCAAGTTTCAAAAGCTGGGCTAAATATCTCTAAAGAGGCGCAAAATTTAACTGAAGCACTTAAGGGAAAAAAACAGCTTCAAGGAAGTTGGGGAGAGATGATACTTGAGAGCGTTTTGGACTATTCTGGGCTTATTAAGGGAGTTCATTATGAGACTCAACAAAGCTATAAAGATGGAAAAGGCAAGATAAAAAGGCCAGATGTAATCATAAAACTCCCAAAAGAAAAAACTATCATAATAGATTCAAAAGTCACACTATCAAACTATGAGTTATATGTAAAATCAAGATTAGAAGAGGAGAAAAAGCTCTATGCAAAAGCACTTGTTAGCTCTTTTAAAGCCCACATTGACTCATTAGAATCTAAAGAGTATGCTAAGTTTGATTTAAAAACACTTCAGTATGTATTTATGTTTGTGCCAATTGAAGGCGCTTTTTCTTTAGCCCTTCAAGAGGATAGTTCTCTTTATGAATACGCTTTAAGAAAACATATAGCCATAGTTACGCCATCAACTTTAACTGTATCTTTAAGAACTATATATCTGTACTGGCAAAGCGAACATTCAACGCAAAATGCCCAAAAGCTCTTCATTGAAGCAGGGAAACTATACGATAAAATAGCTCTTTTTGTTGAAAATTTTTATAAAATGGGCAACCAGATAAATGCCTTGCAAAATAGTTACAATAGCGCTAGCAGCCAGCTTTTTAAGGGGCAAGGCAATATAGCTTCAAGAACGCAGAGTTTAAAACATTTAGGTGCAAAAACATTAAAGCAGTTAAATATTAAAAAACCCAGTGATGATTTTGTTATATTAGATGAATTCGTGGAAGAAAAATGAGAGTACTTCATTTAGACATAGACTCTTTTTACTGCTCAGCAGAGAGGATTAAAGATGAAACGCTAGGGGGCATTCCATTTATTGTGTGTAGTGGAAGCGGGGATGAAGATTTTGATGAAGAAGTAAGTGTAGAGCAAGGAGTCGTGCTAACAGCTAGTTATGAGGCTAGAGCTTTTGGAGTTAAGAGTGCAATGCTGATAAAAAATGCTTTAAAACTCTGCCCACACCTTAAAATGGTTCCACCAAATCACTCTTATTATAGAGAGCTTTCAAAAAAACTCTACTCCTTGCTCCATGAGTTCTCACCAGTAGTTGAGGCTTTTAGTATTGATGAGTTTTTTTGTGATATTTCTGGAATAGATATTGACCCATTAGCTTATGGAAAAAAGATACAAAAGATAGTTTTTGATGAGCTTAAACTTCCAGTTTCAGTGGGAATTGCTCCAACAAAGTGGATAGCTAAATTAGCAACTGAAAAAGCAAAACCAAGTGGAATTTGTTTTGTAAAAAAAGATGAAATTTTAAGCTTCATTGAAAATGAACCAATAGGAATATTTTCAGGAATTGGAAAAAAGATGCAAGA
>JAAYLJ010000036.1 GCA_012521935.1 Campylobacteraceae bacterium
AAACCCTTGAAGCGATATACCCAAACCCTATCATCACATAGAGTGGAAATATTTTAAACAAAAGAGTAAAAAAAAGTGTCATAAAAACATCTCTTTATAAAGAAAAGCGTTATACCCAAGATAGCAAGCTAAAAGCACTACTCCACCCAAAAAACCTACGCGATATTTTTTTCCTAAAAACCCAATTCCAAGTAGTAAAAGAAGTAAGGTTACAAAATTCATAAAAACCCAATCTCTATAAAAAAACTCTTTTGCCACACCTTCTATTGGCGATATAACGCCTGCTAATCCCACAACAGCTAAAAGGTTATATATGTTTGAACCCACGATATTCCCAATGGCAATATCGTGCTCTTTTTTAAATACTGCAACCACCGAGGCAGCAAGTTCAGGTAAAGAAGTGCCTAAAGCTATGATGCTTAAGCCTATTATTAGCTCACTTATCCCCATCTCTAAAGCTAGATTTTTTGCCCCCCAAAGTAAAATCTTTGAACTAAAAATAAGTAATATTAATCCAAAAAATATCCAAAAAATTGCTATTTTTAAATCTATTTTCTCTTCTGTTGCTTCATTTTTTCCACCTGTTGCTACTTTTAACATCCAAAAAAGAAAAACCATTAAAACCACAAGCAAAATCCCACCCTCAAGCCTAGTCACTTTTAAATCCCAAAATATAAACCCACTCAAAAGCGAAATTGCTATCAAAAAGGGCATCTCTTTTTTTAAAACTCTTTGGTTTAGAGCTAATGGAGTAAGTAAGGCCGTAACACCTAAAATAAGAGTGATATTTATGATATTTGACCCTATGGCATTCCCAAGAGCTATAGATGCATCTCCTTGCCATGCTGCGGTTGCTGAAACAACCATTTCTGGAGCACTTGTACCAAAACCAACAACCACCATCCCTATAATTAAAGTTGGAAACCTCAATCTTTTTGCTAATTTAGCTGATCCATCTATAAATCTATCTGCACTCCACACTAAAAGCAAAATACCAACAATTAAAGCAGAAATATACATAAGCATTTAAGTTCCTAAAAAGTAAATAGAAGTCTATAAAATGGGTATTGTATTAAAATATTTGTTAAAACTCTATTTAGCCCTTTTCAGGTACAATAAGCTTAAAATTATAAGAGGAAAATATGAAATTAACGCATTTAGATAGCAAAAATCACCCAACTATGGTGGATGTTTCAAGTAAAGCAAATACCACTAGAGTGGCTGTTGCTAGTGGTACAATAAAAATGAGTCAAGATGCATACGATGCCATAGTAGAAGAGAGAACTAAAAAAGGGCCTGTTTTGCAAACAGCCATCATCGCTGCTATTGCTGGAAGTAAAAAAACCCCAGATTTAATTCCTATGTGCCACCCACTTCTTTTAACTAATGTGTATTGTGATGTTGAAGAGTTGCCAAATCTTCCAGGTTTTAAACTAAGCGTAACAGCCAAACTAAGTGGACAAACAGGGGTTGAGATGGAAGCACTAACAGGAGCTAGCATTGGGCTTTTAACCATATATGACATGGTAAAAGCGATAGACAAAGGAATGATCATATCAAATGTCCAACTTGAAAAGAAAAGTGGAGGCAAAAGTGGCGACTATTTGCGAACTGAATCTAACTAAAAACAACCCCGATATTAGCTATCCATGCTTTTGGGAATATAAGATAATCTTTTTAAGCCAAGTGGATCAAAAAGAGGTTATTTATGATATTCTCAAAGATAAAGAGTTCAAACTAACCCCTTCAAAAAAGAGTAAAAAGGGGAGTTATGAGAGTTCAAATTTAACTGTTTTTGTAAAAAGTGAAGATGAAAGAAAGGCTATATTTAGCGCCTTAAAAGCTAAGCCTACAATAAAATTTGTCTTATAAGGAAAAGGTATGCAAAACTCAAAATCTATTTTTCTCCAATCTCTAAAAGAGAATAAGGAAAGCCCTAGACTTGAATTTTTAATCTGTAAAGATGTAGAAGAGATAGCCACTAAAAAACTACAGCGCTTAAAAAGTGATGCGTATATTCAAAAAAGAGTTAGAGAACTTTTTGAAATCTTTTATGAAGCATTGAAGGAAGAAGATTTAATAAATGAAAAGCATGTAGCTAGCGTCATTGACGGACTTATTAAATCTGCAAGCGCAAATGAAACCTCGCTTCTTTTCACTCGTATTTATGAAAAAGAGCAATTGGAAAAATGGATTGATGATCAAAGATTACAGATAAAAAACTTAATTCAACTAACATATGAAAATTTAGAAGAGTTTATAAAAGATGGGGTAGCAAAAACTGCTCTTCAAGATTCAAAACTTCGTGGCATTGAAATGCTTGGAATCTTAAAAGAGACCACCCAAGAAGCTCTTTTAACAACCGTTGAAAAGGGTGATGATATTTTAGATACGGTTTTAGAAATTACAAAATCCATCTCATATCAAGCCATTAATGAGGGTGACTTTACAAAAGAGCGCTTCTTAGACATCGCTAAAGCCATAGTGGAAGTGTGCATTGAAACTGCTGATGCTAGCCAAGCTTTTGCTAAAGAACTGTTAAATGGTGGGGTTCATGGAACTAAAGAGGGTATTGTAAAAGCAGTAGAAAAATTTAAAAATGATCTTAAATTTGCCCCAGAAGAGGTTGAAGCTTTGCTAGATAGGGACTTAAGTGAAACAAGAAAAGAACTTATAAAAATTGAAGATGAGTATATTCAAATGCTTAAAAATTTATCTAAAAAAAGTAGTGGGGTTAGTAAAGAGATATTAGAAGAGATTATTGATGAAGAGTTTGACACAGCTTTTGCAAGGATTCAAAGAAGTAGTTATGAAGCTAGAGAAGCCATCACTGAAAGACTTGAAGAGCTTAGAAAAAATGCTTCAATTTTTGAAAAAGAGTTTAAAGAAAAAGCTTCAAAAAGAGTTGAAGAGTTAAAAAAAGAGATAGGTGAGCTTGAAAAAAGAGCTGGCGAAAAGTTTGAAAGCTTAAAAAATAGCCCTAAAACAAAAGAGGCAAAAATGCTAGGAATTAGGGCGTGGGAAGTTGCAAAAGGGATTGTAAGTGGTGCAATCCAAGGTGCAAGAGGTGCTATGAAAAAAGACGATAGCTAACTATTTTTAGTTACAACAAATAAGGCATGCACCATTCCAGGGAAGAAAAAACATAGGGTTAAAATCAAATTTATCCAAAATGTTGGCATGATCCCTTTTTTTAAAAATACTGCAACTGGCGGTAAAAATATTGCCAAAAGAATTAAAACTAACCTACTCATTATCTTCCTTTTAAATTTTGGCCCATTTTATCATAAATAGGCCAAAATTTAATACCTATACCTTAAGCTAAGTCTTAAATCTGATGCACTTTTAACTGCCCCTGGAGTATCACTTGTTTTTTGAGGTGTGCCAGTTTGTCCAAAGAACATATCGCTTCCAGTATATTTATAATCCATATATGTATAGCGAATTTGAGCCGTTAGATTTTTTCCAAGAAGAGGTAAAATATAGTATGTCTCATATGCACTACCTCTTGTTGCAAGCTTAGAGCCAACCAAGGTATCCTCTCCATAAGTAAAGCTTCTCCAATACTTACTGCCATAGTTGTACTCAAAACCTATCTTATCTTGATTTAAAAATCCAGGAATTTGAACTCCTGCATAAAATGAGTGTCCTGTCTTCTTATCTGGGCTTCCAAGCATCTCTTTTAATTGGTCAATTGTTCCACTATTTGGGTCAACCAAAACACCATGTGTACCTTTTGGATCTGTTTTATTAAACGCATATGAAGCAAAAACTGTAGTATCCATTAAAAAATCATTTTCATATGAAAGCCCACTAACTTGTAAAGATAAAGACCCACCAGTCATATCCCCAACACTTTTCATTTTTGCAGAATAATTACCTGGAGTACCATCTATGTCTGCGCCCATCATATTCCATCCCTTAAATAGGTTTGCCATGAGCGTGTATTGGCCATCATTATAAAGTTGCATTAAAAGCCCAGCTAAATCCATATTTGCTGAGTCAAGATCTCCCTTAATATAATTAGGCTGATAAAAGTTATGTGGATCTAGAGGTATCATTGAGTAACCTGTAAATGCACCATATCTTGTATCAGCTTTTGAATTACCCCTTCCAAGGCAAAGTTTAAAATACATTCCAGCAATTCCAGTTAATTTTTCAACATTAAACATAAAGCTTGCCCCATCAAACTCCATATTTATATTGTGCCCCACAGGAGATGCTGGATCTGCATTATCTTCTCTTAAATTTACTAAAAATCCATCAACAGAGGGTCTTCTACCAAAACTAACGGTATAATCAACCTCGCCCATCTGCCCAAAATAGATAAAGTATGCTTCTCTTAATTTAATCGTAGTATCACTTGGAGACTGCGTTCCATACCAATCCATAGCTTGATATGGATTCATTGCACTTGAGTTATTTGATCCAAAAAGTTTATAAGCCCCAAGAGCTCCTCTAAAGACTAAATCATCTCTTGGCTGAGCAGACATATTTAATATAAGTTTATTTGTCCAAACGCCATTTGAGAGATCTTTTACTCCAGGTGCATTCTTATTTAACTTATAATCTAAATGATCATATGCGGTTCTAAAGTCAATATTAAACTTAACATTGTCCCCGCCAGTATGAGCTTTAATCTCACTTATTTGCCTATTGAGTGCGTTTATGTTGATAGATTGTTGGGCGGCTTTTAACTCCTCTATCTGCTTCTTCATCTCTTCTAATTGCGCACTTATATCTTCATTTGCAAATGAATAGGTTATGAGAGCTGTACCAATCAAAACTGGTGCTATTAACTTCTTCATGTCTCCTCCTTTTGGATACACAAGTATTCGTTTTTCTTATACTTACTTTTGAATAGTACCTTAGTAGATATTAAATAATTTTAAAATTTTAGGATAAAAATAAAATTTAATTAATATTTTTGTTAAGTTTATTTAGAAAGGCTTATGCAGTAAAAAGGAGGACTCTTCGCCAAAGATATTAAGTTTTTAGGTACATATAGAAAAGACAGCTACAGAGTAAACATTTAAATCTTAATTTGTATTTTATTAATGAAGGTTTAACTACTCACCACTCACCATCAACTATCAAC
>JAAYLJ010000260.1 GCA_012521935.1 Campylobacteraceae bacterium
GTTACTACTCCCATTTGAACCTCTTGAGCTCCAGCTTTGTCCATCTCATCTTTAACTATGGCTCTAATTTTGTCAAAAACAATTTTTCCAAGTGGTAAAAAGTTGTAAAGTCCACTTCCAGTTTGATTTATGAAACCACCCCTAGTTAAAAAGATGTGACTAGGCAGTTTTGCATCTTTTGGTGCTTCCTTTGTTGTTGGTGCGTAAAGTTGTGAAAATTTCATGCATGATTCTCCATTTGGTATTCGCAAGAGTACTCATTTAAGTGCTTCTCTTCATCTTCATATATATCAAAAAAGTACTGTATGGCTTGAACTATCGTATCTGATTCAGGTTTTTTGGCAACATTTTTTAAATTTACTGTTGGGCGGTGTAAAAAAGCATTAAAAACTTGATGAACTACCCTTACAACTGCCTCTTCGCTCTCTTTTGGGATGTATCCTTTTTTAGCCGCTTTGCCAACTTCTGCTAAAGCACACTCTCTAGCTCTAGCTCTTATCTCTTTAATTAAAGGATCAACACTTAAAGTTTGAAGCCATTTAAAAAATTCTGAGGTTAATTCACTTACTATTGCATAAGCTTTTTGAGCCTGCTCCTCTCTTGAGGCGATATTTCTACTTACTATCTCTTCAAGATCATCAACAGCATATACAGATAGATTATCTTTGTTTTTCAAATCTATATCTCTAGGAACTGCAATATCAAAAAAGTATCTATCAAAGCTTTGATACTCAATCATCTCTTCATTTATGATTGGGGTGCTTGAGCCAGTTGCACTAAAAATTAGTGGAACTTTGTTTATATATCTTTTTAAAGACTCATAAGACTCAACTAAAACTTCACCCTCAAGTTTAGCTTTTAGAGCGTGAGCATTTGCCTCTGTTCTATTGATTAATACCAAACATGCCCCATGAGTTAAAAGATGCTTTGCTGCAAGTTCACTCATCTCACCAGCGCCTACAACTAAAGCTTTAACCCCTTTTAATGAACCCATTAACTCTTCTGCTTTAGAAACTGCAACACTAGAGACTGATACTGGATTTTTAGAGATTTGAGTTTTAGTTCTAATATGAGCAGCACATCTAAAAGCATGGTGCATAGCTCTACTTAATTTTTGCCCACAGTGTCCATTTTCAAAAGAGATCTTATACGCATCTTTTAATTGTCCTACGATTTGAGTCTCACCTATAACTAAACTATCAAGTGAAGAAGCTACTAAAAAAAGGTGATGGATTGCATTTTCATCTTCATAAATGTTTACTAGCTCCTCCAAAGTAGATCTTTGTACTGTACTTACAGCTTCTAACTGCCCAAAAATAAACTTTAAAGACTCTTTTAACTCTTTTACACTTGTTATAATCTCAACCCTATTACAGGTTGAAAGGATAATTACTTCATTGATACTCTCATGACTATGAAGTCTTTTTAAAATATCTAAAAGTCTAATTTCACTAGAAAAAGAGAGTCTCTCTCTTATCTCTAAATCTGTATTTTTGTGTGTAAAACTAAGTGTCATATAGTGCATTAAAAATCCCTCTCAATCATCTGTTTCACCACCCCTTCTAATCCTTCAACTCCACTCCCTTTGATAGCATTTAATGCTAAAGCACCATACTCTTTTGCTTTTAAAACTGCTTTTTTGATAGCTTTACTCTCCTTAAACTTTTCTACAACCCAAGTAAGCTCATCTTCACTAAGCTCTTTTTTGAAAAGCGATTTTAAAAACTCTTGATCTTTTTCATTTAAAAGTTCGTAAAGATAGAGATACGGAAGAGTTGTTTTACCCTCTTTAAAATCACTCATAGCAGGTTTTCCTAAAGAGTTACTATCTTGAGTTACATCTAAAACATCATCTATGATTTGAAAAGCAAGTCCTAAATTTTTCCCATAAGTTGCAAAGGCTTTGCTATCTTTTTTTGCTAAAAGTGCCGCAGCTTTTGCACTAGCTTCAATCAAAGAGGCTGTTTTATTATAAATCATTGTTTCATAAGAAGATAAAGATGAGTTAAATGAGAAAGA
>JAAYLJ010000037.1 GCA_012521935.1 Campylobacteraceae bacterium
AAATGTACATTCCCACTAAGCCAATTATTCCAGCAAATATACAGTAGTAAAGTGTTGGAAGTATAGTTTTTCTTAATGTTTCACCCTCTCTATCAAGGAGTCCCACTGTCGCAGATGCGGCAACAACATTATGAATAGCTATCATATTCCCTGCAGCTGCTCCAACAGATTGCAAAGCAACCATAAACACTGAAGATACGCCTAATATTTCAGCAACTCCAAATTGGTATTGTGAGAGCATCATATTACTAACTGTATTACTTCCAGCGATGAACGCTCCAAGAGCACCAACTGAGGTTGCAAAGAATGGATATATATCCCCAACGCTTTGTCCAACCCAAGTTGCCATGGCTATTGGCATACTCATTAAGTCTGCACCATTTACTCCAGAGTTAATTAAAATTCTAACTATTGGAATTGTAAAAATTAAAACAAATCCAGCGCTTAGTAAAACAGAGCTTGACTCTTTAAAGGCAGTTTTTAACTCATTAGCTTTCATACCATGCAGGAAAAATGTTAGTAAAGCTACAAAGGTTAAGATACCACCAGGGAGATATAGCGGCTCAAGGCTTGCGCTCACTCCTGCTTCTCCTAAGATATTTGTAAAACCAATTTTAAGTGAGAGTAGCATCGATTTGAAACTTGCATTTGCTCTTGAGAGAACTAAAATTAAAGCTACAAGTAGATACGGAAGCCATGCCATAGTTAAAGAGAGTTGTTTTTTCTCTGTTAGGGCATCAAGTTTTACTTCAAGCTTGCCAACCCAACCAACAGGCCACTCTTTAGCTGGTGGAAAATCCCAACTATCTTTTGGAATTAAAAATCCAGCTTTAGCAGCAGGAACCACGATGGCAAGTCCTACTAAAGGCCCAATCAATGAAGGAAACTCAGCTCCTAGGAAAATTCCAGTAAAAACATAAGGAATAGTAAAGGCTAATCCACCAAAAATTGCAAATGGGAGAATAGAAAAACCATCAGCCCAAGATCTATTTTTACCAAAAAATCTTGTCATCATTACAACTATAAAGAAAGGAATTAAAGTTCCAACTATTGCATGAACGATAGCCGCACTTGATGTTATCATTTGCAAATAAGCATCCCAGCTTGATCCAGCAGCTACAAGTCTTTCAGTAATGGCTGCTTTATTAAGCTCAGCATTAACTCCTATTAAAATAGGTGTTCCAACAGCGCCAAAGGTAACAGGCGTGCTTTGGATCATCATTCCAGCCATAACAGCGGCCATTGCAGGAAACCCGATGGCAACTAAAAGCGGAGCTACCACTGCAGCTGGAGTTCCAAAACCTGAAGCCCCTTCAATGAAAGATCCAAAGAGCCACGCAATGATAATTACCTGAACTCTTCTATCTGGACTAATGCTATTAAACCCAGCTTTTATAGTGGTAATTGCACCTGAGTGTTTCAAGGTATTTAAAAGCAAAATTGCCCCAAAAATAATCCATAAAACACTAATTGTTATCACAATCCCTTGTAAAGAAGAGGAGATTACTCTTACAATTGTCATATCCCACACAAACACACCAATCAAAGCAGTGATTATAAAAATGATTGGCATCGCTCTTTTAGCTGGCATTCTCATTCCGACTAAAAAGATAGCAGATAGGATAATAGGCATTGCTGCAAACAAAGCTTGTAAACCTAGACCCATTTGAACTCCTTTTAATGTAGTTACACTTTAAGCAATGCTAGCATTATGAAATGATAAAAAAATGAAAGAAATATGAGAAAAAAGTAGTAAAAGTGACACAAATCTTAAAAAATCTTCTCTTCATCCTCCTTTTTTGTCATCTTCTTGTACAAGTTCCAACCTCTATAAGATAAACTAATAGTAAAAAATGCTACTGACAAGGCTAAAAATAGGTATCTAAACCATGCTCTGTATTCAAAAGCTAGTCCAAAACCATCAGTAGTGGCTAGAATGACATTTAAAACAAAATATATTGCACAAGCTATGATAAATTCACCAACAATGGGTATTTTTGAAACAGTACCAAAAAATTTATATGGATCCACTCTCAATCCTTCCAATGATTTTTTTAGCTCCATCAGGTTTAATTTGCTGTTGTAAAAGAGTGGAAATGCTCTTAAGCTCAACATTTTCTATCCATTTTTTTACCTCTTTAATGTTTAATTTATCTTGGGTAATTATGGATGCTAATGCTCTATCTTTTAAAAAAAGAGCATTAAAAAACTGATGATTGCTTGCTGCATGTGGGTAGGGTATGAAAAGAGTTGGAACTCCAGCAGCGGTTAATTCCCAAAGCGTTCCAGCACCTGATCTTGCGATGGCAATATCTGCTTGGTGCATGTATTTATCAACCTCTAAACTAAAGGCAAAAACTGTTGCATTGATGCTATTTTTCTCATAAAAATCCACTACTTTTTTTTCACCAACTTTTCCGCATTGATGGATGATTTTAATATCTTTTTCTTTTAGCCAAGGCGCTAATGAGATAGCAAGAGAGTTAATAGCCTCTGCCCCTTGACTGCCACCTAAAAAAAGTATGGTTTTAACTTCACTTCTTTTTCTAAAAGCTTTAAAAAAACGCTCACTAACTGGATAATCTTTTATGGAAGAGCTCTTTTCATAAGAGCTAAAAAATTCTTTTGCAAATGGTTTTAAAAGCTTGTTTAATGTACCTAATTTTGCATTTTGTTCATGAATAAAAAGAGGAGTTTTTGTTAAAATTGCCGCAAAAGAAGCTGGAGCAGCAGCATATCCTCCAACTGAAATTACAGCTTTTACCTCTTTATTTTTTATAAACTCTCTACACCATAGAGTTTTTTTAAATATATTAAATAAAGATTTTATTTTTCCAAAAAAACCTCTATTTACTACCCCATAAGTGGATAAAAATATAGTACTTTTAAAACCAGGATACCCATCAAACCACTCTTTATCAAGCCCATTTGATGAGCCAATATATAGTGGCCTAATGTTTTTATTGTTGTACTCTTCACAAAGAGTTTTAGCAATGGATAAGTGTCCGCCAGTTCCCCCGCCAGTTATTAAAATCATCTTAGCTTTGCCTTTTTGCTAATCATTAGTATCATCCCAATTCCAACTGAAACAGCAATCAATGAGCTCCCA
>JAAYLJ010000038.1 GCA_012521935.1 Campylobacteraceae bacterium
AGCTTAAGGGGAGGTTAAAATAAAGTTACCTGCTAAAAAGCAGGCAACTTTTACTCACCTATAAAATCTGCGATTGCGTTGATATCATCATCACTTAAAGGTTTAACTTGTCCTAACATTAATCCTTTAAGCTTGCCACCATAAGAACCATCTTTGTAGCCTTTTAATGAGCTTACAATCTCATCTTTGCTTAAACCTTTAATGATTTTATTGTGTCCTGGAGGTGTTTTTCCACCATCTGGCCCATGACAGACAATACATTTTTTATATAAAGCCTCTCCATTAGCTAAAGCTAAAGTTGCAAATAGGCTCGCAGACATACCAAGAATTAGTAGTTTTTTCATAAAAACATCCTTTTTAGCGTAATAAGCGTCATTATATTCAAAAATAATTAAAATTATCCTTGATTCTAGTCAAATTTGATCTTTTATTTTAGCTTCTGATTCTAAAAATTCTAAAATTCTTTTTTGTGTTAGATAATTTTTCTCATCATTATCACAAAGAAATTTCTCTAATTTATCGATCTCTATTTTCTTTTTAAATCTCTTATTTAACTTTAATTCTCTATCAATTTCAATTAAAAGTTGATCTAGTGTAAAAGCTTTATGAATTAGGATTTTATTTACATACTCTTTTGTTGTATTTAATAAAATTTCAACTCTAATGTCATCTTTATATATCTCTTTTGCTAAATCATAAAGTATCTCATACGCACAATCATTATTTTTATTTGCAACTATCATTGCAGCAAAAAGTTTGCACCTAAATTCAAGCGATTTATGATGATATACAAAAATATGTCTAAAAGCTGATAGAAACTTTGATTTTATAGCTCTAAAATTCATCTTTTTCCATTTAGTAGTAAATTGTGTAAAATTATAACAATTTTTATCTTGAAAGGTTGGATATGGATTTTTTAACCAATGAAAAGTTTTTCTTTAATAGTGCAAATAGTGAGTTTAATCTGCAAATAAAGAGGGTAGAAAAAGTTAAAGAGATAGTGAAATCTATCCATATTCAAGATGTAATCTCTAATGAAGAGCAAGAGATTTCAAAATATATAGAAAAGCAGTTAAATTTTATAGCAAATAAAATCATTTCATCTTTTAGTGAGTTTACTAAGAGTGAATTTGAAGATGAAGAGGTTGTTTTTAAGACCACTAAATTAAGTGTTGATGAGATTTTTAATGGAGTTATTGCGGTATTTGGATATTTTCAAAATGAAGAGTTTAAAGTTAAAATTTCAAAACTACCAAAACTGGTAGCTTCTTCCAAAAATATCATAATAGTCATAGATGTTTTCAATGGTGTTAGCTTAATTCCTTGGGAAAATCAATAATTTTTAAGTAGGCTTTAGATATTATCACAATCGCCTTTCCTAGACTTGTGCAATGTTATTTAAAAGCATCGCTTCAGGGTGGGAACACAGCAGAGCATTTTTTTATGATATGTGCCGCAAGTATCTGGGGAAGGTTTTAATTCATCAAATATTTTTCTATCTCTACTGCTAAATCATAAAAATTTACTAAACCTTCACTTCCTTTTTCTTTGAGATTTTTCTTTATATATACAGTTCCGCTTGATAACTCTTTAGATTTAACTCCATAACTTATAGATAAAACTGCTTCAATAAATGCTGCTAATCTATCGCAATTTTTAAGAGCTAAGCCATCGATGGCACAATATTTATCTTCATTATAGTTAGTTAAATCATCAACAATAACTGGCTTTTTATCAAAAATTCTATTTGTAAACTCATCTTTTCCATCACCATCTAAACCTAAAAGATATGAAAACTCTTCTCTTAATTCATTTGGTATATTTGGCATGATTGCATCATCAATCTGTTTTATTTCGTACTCATTTATTATATTATCAAGCCCAGAAACTGAATATTTTACTGGTGAGATTATGTCTCTTGTAAGTGCTTCAGGTAAATCATGAAAAAGTGCACAAAAAAAGTTATATACTTTTCTACTATCACATGCTTTTATGTTTATGGAATAAAAGTACCCTAAAATTGCAACAACTAACATATGTCCTAACACTGAAGTTTCAGGGATTCGTGGAGTTTGAGCCCACCTTTTTTGAAATCTTAATCTTCCACTTAAATCAACTATTTTTGCTAACTTTTTATTTAAAGCTATCTTCCTAACTGAAATTAAATCATAATAATCCTCAAGCTCCTCTTCAACAGCGCTTTTAACTAAATCTATTCCACTTAAAAATTGGCTAGTTTGATAAACTATGGAAAACTCCCATCTAGTGGAGATATATGAGGCTGCTTTTAGTATGTATCTCTCTTTTTTATAGATGGTTGGATCTTTTAAGTAGTTAGTAAATTTTTTATAAAATTCTCCATTTTCTATGGGTAAAAGCGCATTATGAAGTTTTTTTAAAACCCATTCATTTATCTCATCTGTCTTTTTTTCTAAAGCTTTATGAAACACATCAGGCCTAATGTCAGTTACAACAACTCTTCTGAAAAATTCAAATAGCCCTGCTTCAATCAAGTGAAGCATATTTACTTTTTCTGATTTGGCTATGAAATATGCAATGATAAATTTATGAGCTTGTTTATCTAACTCTACTAATTCAACCATTCTAGGATAATCATTCCATCTTTGAATGGAAGCAGCGGTAAAGATATACTCTATGAGTTTAGGATTTAACATTAAACATCCAAATGCTTAACATCTTTTGCATGATTTTGTATATATTGACGCCTTGGCTCAACCTCATCACCCATAAATAGAGAAAATGTATCACTAGCACTTTGTGCATCTTCTATTTTTATCTGTAATAATCTTCTATTTTCTGGTGACATTGTTGTCTCCCAAAGTTGCTCAGGATTCATTTCACCTAAACCTTTATATCTTTGTATATAAGCTCCCTTTTTAGCATGTTTTTCAACTCTATCTAAAATATTTAAAACATCCTCATCTTTAAAAATGGATAAATCTCTCTCTTTGATTTTATTATGAACATAAAGCGCTTCTTCATAAAGAGAACTTGTAAAAAGATTTTCATCTATAAGAAGCTCTTCTAAACCATCTGAGGTTTGAATATAAAGATGAATACTCTCTTCATTTAAGAAATGATTTAAAAGATTAAATCCTTTTTCATTTAAAAATTTAGAAAGTTCACTAAAGAGCTCTTTTATAGGTAGTGAGATTAAATCTGGATTTTCAATCATATGTCTAACTACATCAATAACTGAAAATCTCTTCTCTAACTCTTTTAAAATAGTTCTATAAACAGCAACTAATTTTAGAAAATCTATCATATCATTAGCACCCATA
Source organism: Campylobacteraceae bacterium (assembly GCA_012521935.1). GTDB lineage: Bacteria > Campylobacterota > Campylobacteria > Campylobacterales > Campylobacteraceae > JAAYLJ01. The sequence continues at coordinate 3,303 of JAAYLJ010000038.1, forward strand.
TGCTCAAGCTCAATCCGATCTATGCCATTTTCAATTAAAAACTCATTTAAAGCTTTATCATCTTTTAAATAGATCTCTTTTTTACCTTTTTTATATCTATAAAGAGGTGGTTGTGCTAGATAAATATATCCATTTTCCACAACTGGTGTTAAAAATCTAAAGAAAAATGTAAGAAGAAGTGTTTGAATATGACTTCCATCCACATCAGCGTCTGTCATTATGATTATTTTATGGTATCTAAGTTTTTCAGGATCAAACTCCTCTCCAATACCACAACCTAAAGCTGTAATCATATTTTTAATCTCTTCAGATTTTAAAATCTTATCTAAGCGACTCTTTTCAACATTTAAAATTTTACCCTTTAGTGGTAATATAGCTTGAAAAACCCTATCTCTTCCCTGTTTTGCAGATCCTCCCGCACTATCCCCTTCCACTAAATATATCTCACTTTCTGCTGGATCTTTACTTTGACAAGCAGCTAGTTTTCCTGGCAGTGTTCCAATACTTAGTGACTCTTTTCTTCTTGTTAAATCTCTAGCTTTTCTAGCAGCTTCTCTACCTCTTGCTGCTGTTAAAGCCTTTTCCATTACGATTTTAGCTTCGATTGGATTTTCTTCAAAATATTTAACTAAATATTCATAAGTTAATTTTTGAACTAATGGTCTTACATATGAACTACCAAGTTTACCTTTTGTTTGGCCTTCAAACTGCGGTTCAGGTACTTTTACACTAACAACTGCAATTAACCCTTCTCTGACATCTTCACCAGTTATTTTAATATCTTTTTCTCTTTGAGATGCGTTTTCATTTACATAATTTGTTATGGCTCTTGTAAGTCCAGCTCTAAAGCCAGCTTCGTGCGTTCCTCCATCTGGAGTTTTAATATTATTTACAAATGAGTATAAAACTTCACTATAAGTACTATTGTAAAGTATGGCTACATCAACCTCAATATCATCAATTTTTTCAGAAAAATATAGAGGTTTAACAAGTTGTTCTTTTTTATTTAAATCAAGTACAAACTGTTCTAAACCACCTTCAAAATGGTAGCTCTCATTTTTACCAACACGACTATCTTTAAAATTTATTGTTATTTTTGGATTTAAATACGCTAACTCTTTAAATCTTTTTGAAAGAGTTTCATATTCAAAATCTATAGTTTCAAAAATCTCTTCATCTGGCCAAAATTCAACAGTAGTACCACTTTGTTTTGTAGTAGAGATAACCTCTAAATCTGTTTGAGGAATCCCTTTTGAAAACTCTTGTCTATATCTACTTTTTTCTCTATCAATCGTAAGAGTTAATCTTTGAGAAAGAGCATTTACAACTGAAACACCAACTCCATGAAGCCCACCACTGACTTTATATGTATCTTTATCAAATTTTCCACCAGCATGAAGTACAGTCATTACCACTGTAGCTGCTGACATATTCTCACCCTCGTGAAAATCAGTTGGAATACCTCTACCATTATCGCTAATGATAGCCGATCCTTCATTTGTAATTTCTATATTAATTGTGTCACAAAATCCAGCCATAGCCTCATCAATTGAGTTATCTACAACTTCATAAATCATATGGTGTAAACCATTTACATTCGTATCACCAATATACATTCCAGGGCGTTTTCTAACTGCTTCTAACCCTTTTAATACTTTAATATTTTCTGCACCATAATTTGTCATATCTACTCCATTAAATTATAATTGGCATTATTATTGTTCTAAAATTTTCACTTGAGAGCATGAAAGGTAGTGTTGAATCATTGTATCCTAAAGAGAAATTTTGCTCCTCAACGCTACTTAAAAAATCAAGTATAAATCTACTATTTAATCCTAAAACTATCTCTTCATTTAAACCAGTTACTAACTCTATTTCAGTTTTTGCTTCAATATTTTCATCATTTAAGCTTTCAAATACAATCTTTTCTGGTTTAAAAGTTAATTTTAATTCATTTGAAATGATAGAAATTTGTCTAATTGAATCAACCATTTTATCTTTTGGAAGTTGAATTCTAAAATTCATCTCACTTGGGATTATCCTATCATAATCTGGAAATTTACCATTTATAAGTTTAGTAAAAAAGGTAAAATTATCTGATTTTGCTATCAAAGTAGTCTCATCATAAAATATTTCAATCTCATCATTAAAAAGCTTTTGCATCTCGCTAATCGCTTTTTTTGGGATGATAATTGATATGTTTTCATCTGAAGTTGTATTTAATCTTATGATTGAGAGTCTTTTAGTATCTGTTCCTACTAAATTTATAAAACTCTCTTTTATATCAATTAAAGCTCCATTTAACTCATATTTTGGATTATTTGAATCAATCGCAGGAGATATCTTTTTTATTGCTCTAATAAAATTTTTTGAATCTATGTCAAATTTTGGTTTTTCCAAAATAGTTGGAAATTCTGGAAACTCTTCTGGATTAAACATTGGAAGTTTAAACTTTGAATTTCTCTGTTTTATATATAGATTATCTCTAATAGTTTCTAAAATAACCTCTTCATCTTTTAAACTTTTTATAATATCAAGCAGTTTTTTTCCATTAGCTGTTGCACTGCCTTCATCTTGAATCCTAATTAAATTACTTTGAAAAGTTAAACCTATTTCATAATCACTTGCCTTAACTTCAAAGCTACTATCTTTAGCTTCGATTAGAATATGTGAAGTAATTTGACTTAAATCTTTTTTTTCTAAAAAAGGTTGAGCATTTAGTAAAATTGTTTCAAGAACAGTTTTTGAAATATTTACTTTCATGAAATTCTCCTTATATTATTAAATAAATATAATCGTAGTAGTAGATTTGAATGAAAATGTGAAAAGCTAAGCAAGATAGCTAATATTAGGGGTTTAAGTAGTGAGAAAAAACTATCTAATTTTTCAAAATTTTTCACATAAAAAAATCTATTCAATTTTATCCTTTGTTATAACCTTATGTTTTAACTCTTCAACTCTTAATTTAAAATACTCATCATTTGCTATTAATTCATTTATCTTTTTCATATTATATGATACTGCTGTATGATCTTTCATTCCAAAAAAAGATGCAAGTGCAGGCATGGAGTTTGGTGTTAGAGTTCTAGCTAAATAGATCCCAATTCTTCTAGCTTCAACTATGGCTTTTTGTCTTTTTTTAGACTTAATATCGCTTGGTTTTACATTTAATTCTTGAGAAATTACAGAGATAATCTCTTCTAAAGTAATGTTTTCTCTTTTCTCTTTTATCTGCTCTTTCATTACATTTTTTGCAAACTCTAAAGTTATCTCTTGTCTCATTAATGAAGCATAAGC
>JAAYLJ010000261.1 GCA_012521935.1 Campylobacteraceae bacterium
CATTGAAAAAGCTATGAATATGCAAATGGAAGCTGAGAGAGAAAAAAGAGCCATTCAAACTAAGGCTGAGGCAGCAAAAGAGGCGCAAATACGAGAGGCAGAAGCTTATAAGCAAAGCGAAATCTTAAAAGCTGAGGCGATTGAGCGAATGGCAGATGCTAAAAAATATGAACAAGAAAGAGTTGCTGCTGGGCAACAAGAGGCTATGAATCTTATAAATAGAGCAATGTCTGAAAATAAACAAGCAGCTGAATTTTTGCTAGCAAAAGATAGAGTAGAAGCCTTCAAAGCACTTGCTAGTAGCGACTCAACTGACAAGATGATACTTCCATATGAAGTTTCACAAATCATTGGTTCAACCTCAGTATTAGGCGACGCATTTTTTAAAGGAATAAGCAATGGAAGCTCTAATAACAGCTAGTGGACTTGGGTTTTTGCCACTACTTGCCATAGGACTTGGCCTCATTGCGCTTGAGGGGTTGCTTTTTTCTTTCATTATCCTTTGGTTTGGAGTTGGGTTTTTGATAGTTGCTTTGCTTGAACTTTTTTATCATGTAGATACTTTTTTAATTCAACTTGCCATAGTAGCGGTTATATCTATGCTATTTATCTTGCTTTTTAGGAAAAAACTACTCATTAAATTTTCAAAGCAAAAACATAGTGATAATTTTTTTAATGAAGAGGGGTATGGTGTGGTAAAAAATGGAATGATCTTTTACAAAGGTACATTTTGGGAGCTTGATGGGAGTTTGAATATAGAAGACTTTAAAGAGGGCGAGAGAGTTTTTGTGTCTAAGGTGAGAGAGAATAGGGCGATAGTAAACCATATATAGATCTATTTTGACATCTTGTACTGGTTTTCGGTACAATATATTAAAAAGGAGAGAAAAATGGTAAGTGTAAATGAATTTAGAGCAAATTTAAAAACATATATAGATTTGGCCATCAGTTCTCATGAGCCATTAAAAGTAAATAGACGAAATGGTGGGGATTTTGTGGTTATGTCATTTGAAGATTATGAAAGAGAAAAGGAAACTCTTTATGTTTTACAAAATAGCTCTTTGATGGAACAAATAGCTAAATCTATGAAAACTTTTGATAGCAAAAGTGGCTATAAACCAAATCAAAGTGAGCTAGATGAGATCAATAGTTTTTGAAGGTAGCAGCTGGGGTGAATATGAAAAATTAAGGGAAAAAGATAAAACATTACATAAAAATCTTTGTAAGATAATACAAGAATTACAAAGAGGGGATCCATCTCTTGGATTAGGAAAACCAGAAGCCCTTAAACACAATCTCTCTGGCTTTTGGTCTAGGAGAATTTCACAAAAAGATAGAGTCATATATAGATTTACAAAAGATAGTATCCACATATTAGCTATTGGTGGACACTACGATAAAGATTAGTTAGTAAATAATTCTTTACCTTTAAAATAACGCTTCATTACCAAAATCTAGGGAATATTTAAGTTTTGGTGAATATAATTTTATCATTCATTTTTAGCATATTTAATCTATGCGATGAGTGAAAATATTTATATTTAAGGAGTGTTTGGTGAGAAATTTCTTAAAAGTTACACTACTTTCATTTTTTCTTTTACAAGGTGCTTGGGCCATTGAGTGTGCAGAAACTTATGGCAAAGGTTCTATAAACTTAACTTTAGCAACAGGTAGTCCAGGGGAGCTAGGACTGGTTGAACAGTTAGTAAATACATTTGCAAAAAACCACGATGTGAGCGTGTGCTGGGTAAAGGCTGGAACAGGCAAGTCGCTTTCGCTTTTGAAAAATAAAGAGGTGGATTTTGTGATGGTTCATGGCCCTGAGGCTGAAAAGCAGGCAGTAAAAGAGGGCTGGGCATCAGATAGAACACTTTTGGGTTCAAATGAATTTTACATTACAGGACCAAAGAGCGATCCAGCAGGTGTTTCATTAGCTAAAACTGCAGCTGAGGCATATGCAA
>JAAYLJ010000004.1 GCA_012521935.1 Campylobacteraceae bacterium
AAAAGAGTTTTTTGATATGAGTGAGTTTTTAACTCAAAGAGTTGCTTACTTTCATGATGTGGCTGAGGGGAATGATTTAACTTTTAAAGCTAAAATTAAGCCAAATATAAAGATATATTTTAGCCCAGTTGAACTTCAAAGGGTGATAGATAATAATTTATCAAATGCCATAAAATACGCACAAACAAAGAGTAAAATCGAGTTAGAATTGTTTGAAAGAGATGAATATATCTATTTTGTCATTTCAAATTTAGGAAAACCCATAAAAGAACCTATGAAGCTATTTCAAAGATATTACAGAGAGCACGAAGCAAGAGGGGGTTTTGGGCTTGGTTTAAACATAGTAAAAGAGATTTGTGATGAAAATAGTGTTAAAATCATAGTCGATAGTAAAGATGGAAAGATAATATTTAGTTATATTTTTCAAAAAGGAGAATAGTTTTGAAGATACTGCTTTTAGAAGATGAAGTGATGCTTTGCAACACTATAAAAGAGTATTTAAGTACGCTTGGACATCTTGTAGATAGCTTTTATGATGGAGCTAGGGCACTAGAAAAAGCGGATGAGTATGATCTTCTTATACTAGATATTAATGTTCCTACAATGAGCGGGCTTGAGATAATAGATGAGTTAAATAAAAAAGAGATTAAAGTTCCAATCATTTTCATAAGCGCCATGCTTGACATTGAGAAAATTTCTGAAGCTTTTGAGCTTGGAGCTAGTGATTATCTTAAAAAACCATTTCATTTAAAAGAGCTTGGACTTAGGATTGATAGAGTAAAAAGAGAGCAAAACTCACTTTTGCAAAAACATATCATTTTAAGCCAACATTATCATTATGATAAAGATGAAGAGTCACTTTTTTACAATAAAACTGTGGTAGATTTGACAAAAAAACAGTTACAAATTTTAAAACTTCTTTGTGAAAATATAGACAAAGTTGTTAATTTTGAAAAATTTAGAAGCTATGTTTGGGATGATGAGCCAATAGATAATGCCACCATAAGGGCGGAAATAAGCAGGTTTAGGAAGACTTTAAAGGAAGATTTTATTGTAAATATTAAAGGTGTTGGATATAGGATTAATAGATATTATAGAAAAAATGATTAAAAAAATGCTACATATAGTTACAATCTACTCATAAAAAAGTTAAGATATTTGTTACATTTTTGCCCATATGGCGGATAAACTTTTATAAAAACACTCTTAAACAAAGGATGCTGCGGTTTTGCTATGCTGCTTTGATAAAGTTTAATAAACCATAAGGAGAGGGCTTGGAAGAGGCAGTTTCTACTCAAATTGAAAAAAACCAAAACTTTAATATCTTAGTTCAAAAAAGAGCTAAAATCACTAGGTTTTTTTTAATTTTAGTAGTTGGAGTTTATGCTCTATTTATAAGCTTTCTAGCCTTTTTTCCTCATATTTTAGCTACCACTTTTAAAAACTCTACCATTACTATTGGCATACCATTTGGGCTTTTTGTTATCTTTTTTTCTATAGTTTTAACAGGGTTTTATCTATATATAGCTAGTAAAGAGTTTGATCCACTTGTTGAGAGGATTAAAAAAGATTTAAAGGGTAAAGTTTGAAAAAATTAACTATTTTTTCTATCTTTTTGACCCATCTTTTTGCAAATGAGATAGATAAAGAGATAACTACTCAAGCGGTGCTATTTTTTCTATTTTTCATCATGATTACCATTTTAGTTATCTATTTTGCAGCTAAAAAAACAAAAACTGCTAAAGATTTTTATACCGCTGGCGGAGGCATAACTGGAGTTCAAAATGGGCTTGCAATATCAGGAGACTATATGTCCGCAGCCTCTTTTTTAGGCATATCTGGACTTGTTTATTTAAATGGTTTTGACGGACTTATATATTCAGTTGGATTTTTAGTTGGCTGGCCTGTCATTTTGTTTTTAATAGCTGAACAGCTTAGAAATTTAGGAAGATACACTTTTGCTGATGTAGCTTCTTATAGGTTAAAACAAACTCCAATTAGAATCTTAGCCGCCTTTGGATCGATTGCTACAGTGGTTTTATATTTAATAGCTCAAATGGTTGGATCTGGAAAGCTTATAGAGATTTTATTTGGCATTCCATATACATTTTCGGTGATTATCGTTGGGGTAATCATGGTTTTTTATGTTGCATTTGGTGGAATGCTTGCCTCAACTTGGGTTCAAATCATAAAGGCTTTTTTGCTACTTTTTGGAGCAACTTTTATGGCAATAGTAATAATGCAAAAGGTAGATTTTAGTTTTGAAACACTTTTTACTTTAGCCGCAAATGTAAAAGGGGATCATCAAATTCTCTCATCAGGACTTTTGGTTAATGATCCTATCTCAATCCTATCTTTAGGGCTTGCTTTGATGCTTGGGACTGCTGGTTTGCCTCACATTCTTATGAGATTTTTTACAGTTGCAAATGCAAAAGAGGCTAGAAAATCAGTTTTTTATGCAACTAGCTTGATAGGGTATTTTTATATTTTGACTTTTATCATCGGTTTTGGAGCCATAGTTTTAGTTGGTAAAAATCCTACCTATTTTAACCTAGTCTTAGGAGAGTTAATTGGTGGGAACAATATGGCAGCAATCTATCTTAGCCATGCAATTGGTGGGGATCTATTTTTAGGTTTTATCGCTGCTGTTACTTTTACAACCATTTTAGCTGTGGTTTCAGGTTTAACTTTAGCTGGAGCATCAGCAATTAGCCATGATCTTTTTGCAAGGGTGATAGCTAAAGATAGAGTAACTAGATTGAAGGAGGTGCAAGTTTTAAGATATGCAGCTATAGTTATTGGACTTATATCTATACTGCTTGGAATAGTTTTTGAGCATCAAAATATAGCTTTCATAGTAGGCTTAGCATTTGCCATTGCTGCAAGTGCAAATTTTCCAATACTTTTTTTATCGATCTATTGGGAAGGACTTACAACTAAAAGAGCTGTTGTAGGTGGAGTAGTTGGACTAGCAGCTGTTTTAATCTTGATAGTTTTAGGACCAGTAGTTTGGGGAGAAGTGATCCATAATGATAGATCACGCGCCATCTTTCCATATGAATACCCTGCTATCTTTACAGTTCCGCTAGCATTTTTTACAACTTGGCTTTTTTCAAAATTAGATAAAAGCAAAAGGGCTAAGTTGGAAAAAGAGGCCTTTAGAGGGCAGTTTGTGAGATCTCAAACTGGCATAGGGGCTAAGGGCGTAGTTTATTTTTAAAAGACTAAGGAGGAAATATGTCAAAAGTTTTTGAACCTAATCGTGAGTATGCAAAGCAAGCTCGTATTAAAAATATGTGTGAATATAAAGAGCTAAGATTGCAGTCTGAAGAGGATTATATTGGATTTTGGGACAAGTTAGCTAAAGAAAAAGTAGAGTGGTTTGAGCCTTACCATACAGTTTTAGATGAGAGTGGTGCCCCGTTTTACAAATGGTTTGTAGGTGGCAAATTAAATGTTACTCATCAGTGTATTGGAAGACACTTAAAAACACGCAAAAATAAAGCAGCTCTCATTTGGGAAGGGGAGGATGGAAGCAGAAGAATTATAACTTATCTACTTCTTTACTACCGTGTTAATAGAATGGCAAATTTGCTTAAAAATAAGTTTGGAATTAAAAAAGGAGATAGAGTAATCCTTTATATGCCAATGATCCCTGAAGCGATGTTTGCAATGCTAGCTTGTGCAAAAATTGGAGCTATTCACTCTGTGGTTTTTGGAGGGTTCTCAGCTGAGGCATTAAGAGATAGGATTATTGATTCAGAAGCAAAGCTTGTCATTACGGCTGATGGTGCGTTTAGAAGAGGTACTCCATACCTTTTAAAACCCATGGTAGATAAAGCTTTAGAGCAAGAAGGGTGTGAGTTTTGCAACCAAGTTTTAGTAGTAAGAAGAAACTTTGAGCATATTGATATAGTAGAGGGGAGGGATTTTATATACAATGATTTAATCGTACATGAATCCCAGCACTGCGAGCCAGAAGTGATGGACTCAGAAGATCCACTTTTCTTGCTTTACACCTCAGGAAGTACTGGAAAACCAAAGGGAGTTCAACACAATAGTGCAGGTTACATTATGTGGGCTCAATATACAATGGAGCATGTTTTTAATGTAACTGAAAATGATACCTTTTGGTGTACAGCTGATGTTGGTTGGATTACAGGGCACTCATATATAGTTTATGGGCCTTTAGCCATGGGAGCAACCACTGTTATGTATGAGGGTGTTCCTCAGTATCCAAACATGGGAAGATGGTGGAATATGATTGAAGAGCTTAGAGTAAATCAGTTTTATACCGCTCCAACAGCTATTAGGTTACTTCATAAAACGGGAGCAGATGAGCCTTCAAAGTATGATTTAAGCAGCTTAAAAGTACTTGGAACTGTAGGTGAGCCAATTGATCCTGATGCGTGGCATTGGTATCATCAAGAAATTGGCGGGGGAAGATGTCCCATAATTGATACATGGTGGCAGACTGAAACAGGAGGTCATATGATAGCCCCGCTTCCAGGCGCTACTCCAATCAAGCCTGGTTCTGCAACATTTCCACTACCTGGAATTATGGCTGAAATTACTGATGAGGAAGGAAATATTATGCCAGCAGGCGAGAAAGGCTTGCTATGTATCGTGAAGCCGTGGCCTTCAATGATTAGAAACATTTGGGGAGATCCAGATAGATTTGTAAGTTCATACTTTAGCCAATGTAAAAAAGATGGAAAACCAGTATATTTCTCTGGCGATGGGGCTATGTATGATGATGATGGATATATTATCATCACTGGAAGAACGGATGATGTTATAAATGTTTCAGGACATAGAATGGGTACTGCTGAGATTGAAGCAGCTGTTGTTCATCATGAACAAATCGCTGAAGCAGCTGTTGTTGGGTGTCCTGATCCAATCAAGGGTGAGACAGTATTTGTTTATGCTGTGGTTAATGATGGAGTTAAGAGTGATGAGCTTAAAGTTTCATTAAATAAACTTTTAGTTAAAGAGATTGGGCCGATTGCTAAAGCAGATCATGTATTAATCGTTCCAGGACTTCCTAAAACTAGAAGTGGAAAAGTGATGAGAAGACTTCTTAGAAATATAGCCAAGAAGGAGCCAATTACTCAAGATATATCCACACTTGAAGAGCCAGAGATAATAGATACCATTCAAGAGTTGTACAATAAACAGATGAAATCATAAGTTTATAATAACTAAATAGTATAATTGCAAAAATTGGAGGTTAAAAATGGAGAGTCATAAAGTAGTAAATATTAAAATCACTTACGAGCCAGCCAAAATGGATGATGCCCAGCAAAAAGAGCTTGAAGATAAGATAGCAAGTTTCATCGAGGCAGTAAAAGGCAGAAAAGGTGCGAAAGTGTTAGCAAAAAGACACGATGTAGCTGTAAATATTATGTTAGACGAGTATGGTATAGAGATAGATTAAAGAAGCAAGGTGGAATCCACCTTGCTTTTAATTTACATCATTCCACCCATACCGCCCATGCCACTCATATCTGGCATCGCAGGTGCTTTATCTTCTTTTACATCGCTAATAGTAGCTTCTGTTGTTAAAAGTAAGCTTGCTACTGAAACTGCATTTAAAAGAGCAACTCTTTCAACTTTAACAGGATCAATAATTCCAGCTTCAAACATATCTACATATTCGCCTTTTGATGCGTCAAATCCAAAGTTTTCGCCACTATTTTCTTCAACAGTATTTGAAACAACTCCAGCATCAAACCCAGCATTTTCAGCAATTTGTCTAAGAGGTGCTCTAAGAGCTCTTGAGACAATATCTGCTCCAATTGCTTCATCGCCTTCAAGCTTTAAGTTTAACTTTGACTTTGCTCTAATTAAAGCAGCACCACCGCCAATCACGATACCCTCTTCAACAGCAGCTTTTGTTGCTGAGAGTGCATCATCAACTCTATCTTTTTTCTCTTTCATCTCTGTTTCAGTTGCAGCTCCAACTTTAATCACCGCAACACCACCGCTTAGTTTAGCAAGTCTTTCTTGCATTTTTTCACGGTCATAATCACTTGTAGTTTCTGCCATTTGTGTCTTAATTTGTCCAATTCTAGCTTCAATGGCATCTTTATCACCAAGTCCATTTACAACAGTTGTATTATCTTTATCAATCACCACGCTAGAAGCTTGTCCTAAATCTTCAAGAGTGGCACTCTCTAGTGTTCTTCCTAACTCTTCGCTAATTACAGCTCCACCTGTTAAAATAGCGATATCTTCAAGCATCGCTTTTCTTCTATCGCCAAAGCCTGGTGCTTTTACTGCGCTAATATTTAAAACACCTCTTAATTTATTTACAACTAATGTTGCAAGAGCTTCACCTTCTATGTCCTCAGCTATGATAAGTAATGGTCTGCTTGTTTTTTGAACTTGCTCTAAAACTGGTAGTAAATCTTTTAAATTTGAAACTTTTTTATCATAAAGTAGGATGTAAGGGCTCTCTAAAATGGCTTGCATTTTTTCTGAATCAGTTACAAAGTATGGTGATAGATAGCCTCTATCAAACTGCATACCCTCAACTATATCAAGCTCATCTTGAATCCCTTTTGCTTCTTCAACGGTGATGACTCCATCTTTGCCAACTTTTTCCATTGCATTTGCAATTAAATCACCAATTTTTGTATCTGAGTTAGCTGAAATTGAAGCAACTTGAGCGATCTCTTTTTTATCTTTTACCTCTCTTGCCATCTTTTTTAACTCTTCAATGATGGATTCAACTGCTTTATCCATACCTCTTTTAACTTCGATTGGATTTGCGCCAGCGGTTATGTTTCTAAGTCCTTCTTTAAATACTGCGTGAGCTAAGATCGTTGCAGTTGTTGTTCCATCACCTGCTTCATCAGCAGTTTTACTAGCAACCTCTCTAACAAGACTAGCTCCCATGTTTTCAACTGTTTCGGCTAATTCAATCTCTTTTGCAACTGAAACACCATCTTTTGTGATGCTTGGCGCGCCAAAGCTTTTTTGAATTAGTACATTTCTACCTCTTGGGCCCATTGTAACTTTAACAGCGTCAGTTAGCTTTCTAACACCTTCATATAATTGATTTCTTGCATTATCAGAAAAATAAATATCTTTTGCAGACATTGGTTGTGCTCCTTTTAAAAATTAAATTATTTCATTACACCTAAGACATCATCTAGGTTTAAAACTAAGTACTCTTTTCCATCTAGGGTTAACTCATTGCCTGAATATTTAGCAAAAACAACCCTATCATCTACTGCAACTAAACCCTCATCAGCCACCTCTTTACTAATGGCTTTAACTGTTCCACTTAAAGGTTTCTCTTTCGCATTCTCAGGTATAATAATTCCTGATGCGGTTGTAGTAGGCTCTTCAAGTCGCTCTACTAATATGCGTTGACCTAAAGGTTGAAAGTTCATATTTACCGTCCTTTTTTATAAAATATAATTAGCACTCATAAAAATTGAGTGATAAAATTATAGGGTAAATTTCACTTTAAGTCAATAGTTTGAAGAGAAATATCATAAACCTTTAGTCTTAGTGACTAATGGTTTATTAGTTAAAAAATTAAAAGATAAGGAGAATGGATGCGTTTTTTTGCCATATTTTTAGCTACTTTGGTTTTAATGTTTGGTGCTACATATTGGCTTTTGTTCACTGCTTCAGGGAACAATATCTTAAAGCCTTACATTGAAAAAAAAATAGAAGAAGTCATAGATGCACCTTTTAAGATTGAGCGTTTTAGACTAAAGGTTGCTCATTTGGATGTAGAAGTCTTGTATCAAAATAGTATTAGAGCAGGTTTAAGAGGGGATTTTTCTATATTTTCTAAAACATTTGATATGAAATATAGTATAAATGGAGAAAAATTAGTAACTCCAACTTTGGTAATTGACGAAAAAATAGATTTAAATGGAGAGCTTGCTGGTTCATTAAATAGTTTTATCATTAAAGGTGGAGGAGTTGCTTTTGAAGCGCCACTAGGCTTTAGCGCAAAAGTGGACAATAAAACATTAACAACAGCAACAGTAAATGTAAAAGATGCTTCCATAGAGAAACTTTTAGGTTTAGCTTCACAGCCGCTTTATTCTAAGGGGTTATTAAATATGGATGTGGAGATTAAAGAAAAAGATGGGAAACCTTTTGGCGATGCGAAAATAAGCCTAATAGAAGGTATTTTAAATGAAAAAGTTTTAAAAGAAGAGTTTGGAGTAGAAGTTGGTGAAAAAATAACTTATAAAACATCAATAGACGCAGCAGTTGAAGAGGACTTTGTTAAGGCAAAAGGGGTAGTGGATTCAAGTTTAGCAAAGCTTTTCATAAATGATGCGGTTTTTAACATTAAAAATCAAAATTTAACAAGTAAGTTTAAACTCTTAGCTCAAAGCTTAAAAAAACTTGGAAACATAGTTGAAGTTCCATTAAATGGTGCTTTGGAACTAGACGGAGAGTTAAAATATAGCAACAATGTAGCAAAAATAGTAGCAAACAGCGACTCATTTGGAGGAGATTTAGGAGTTGTTTATGAGGGCGATAAAGTATTTGTAAAAGGAGAGGAGATCTCTTTGGAAAAACTACTTTTTACTGCCAATATGCCACCACTTGTTAAGGGAGATTTAAATTTAAGTGTAGATTTAAATTCAATCCAAAATCTAAAAGGAGAGGTTAGGGCTAATTTAAATAAAGGCGCATTAATTGGCAAAGAGTTAGAAAAAATGGTTGAAGCTAAGTGGCCAAAAGAGGTGGCTTTTTCTAGTGATTTAAATGCGGATATAAAAAATGGTAAAGTAAATTTTAATGCTTTAATAGATAGTGAATTAGCAAAACTAAAAGATGTTAAGGGTGAGTTTGACATTGAAAAAGTGGTGCTTAATTCGGTTTATGAATTAGAAATAGAAGAGCTAAACAAGCTATCTTTTCTAACAAAAAAAGCTTTAAAAGGTGAATTTAGTGCGAATGGAGAGTTAAGATTTAAAGATGAAAAACCATATTTTGACGCTAAAACCAACTCTTTAGGCGGAGAGCTAGTTTTTGTATTTGAAGATGAGGTGGCAAAAGTTGATGCTAAATGACTCATGGTTGAAACAATTAGTCAAATAGTAGATATCCCGCATGTTTTTGCAGCAAATGCGGACATTGATGCAAGGTATGATTTAGCAAAGGAAGAGGGAGAATTTTTATTTTTAATGCCTGAGGGTAGGCTTTTAGACAATGAATTAGTTGGTTTAGTTAAATTAGCAACAAACTTTGATATGACAAAAGAGCTTTATGCTAATACTAAATTAGAGGGGACGATTAAAAAAGAGTTGGTTAATTTTATATTTGATATGAACGGCAAGGAGAGCTCTTTAAGGGTTCCAAAAGGGGAGTTAAATTTAGATAGTGAGGATTTGAATGCTCCATTTGAACTAAAGATTACAAATAAAGATCTCTCAGGTAGCGTGAAAGGTAAAATGAGCGCACCAAAGGTAAAAATATCTGCTTCAAGTTACATTGAGCAAAAAATAAAAAAACATGTGCCAGAAGAGGCAAAAGATTTGCTCAAAGGGTTAAAAAAGTTATTTTAACCCAAACCTAAGGGAGGATGAAATATAATTTCGTCCTCTTTTAATTGGCTGGGTAGCTCAGCTGGCTAGAGCGCTGGTCTCATAAGCCGGAGGTCGGGAGTTCAAGTCTCCCCCCCGCCACCATACCTTTTTTACCCAATCTTAAATGACTTCAAAAACTTAACGCAAAATATCGCATATGAGCTTTTTACTCGGTATTAGAAAACAAAGATTTGAGTTACTACTTTACTAAATAAACTCTATTTAATATTTAGTGTATATAGTATGTGTATAATATTTAAGGATAATGATGTCAAAATATGATAAGTTATCAGCAAAGATTAAAAACAATCCTAAAAATGTGGATTTTGACATTATAAAAAAGATACTTGAAAACAATGGATATGAGTGTTTTAATACAGGTGGTAGTCATTATGTATTTAGAAAAGATAATGAATTACCGATTACGATCCCATACGATAGACCCATAAAAGTTATCTATGTAAAGAAAGTATTAGAGCTGATAGGAGCATAAAATGAAAAAAAATAAAGAGTATTATTTAAATTTACCGTACGAGATAGCTATTAGACCACTAACGGCTGATGAGGGTGGTGGATATTTAGCACATTACAATCATAAAGGATTAGAGTTTATCATGAGTGATGGTGAGAGTTATGAGGAAGTTCTACAAAATGTAAAAAATGCTTTTGAATGTTATCTTGATGTAGCATTAGAAAAAAATGATTTTATACCCGAGCCAAATCATAAAGAAAAAACAAAAAGAATAAATATCACTTTACCCGAGCGTATAATTAAGATGATAGACAAACAGTATCCTAACCGCTCAGCCTTTCTATCAGAAGCGGCTCTTGAAAAACTAAATAGAGCTGTTTAGTTTAATAGAACTTTCAAGCCATAACATCCGAGCATAACATCAAGTGGACATTTAAAGGTTTTAACTGATAATGGTAATATTAATATTCAAGTTACATTAGATGATGATAGGGTTTGGGCTACACAGAAAAGCATGGCATAAATATTTGAAACAACTCCACAAAACATAACACAGCATATTAAAAATATTTACAAAAAACAAGAGTTAGATGAGCAGTCAACTTGTAAGAAAATCTTACAAGTTTAGCAAGAAGGAAATAGAAGCATTCAAAGAGAGTTTGACTTTTATAATTTTGACATGTTAATAACCGTTGGTTATAGGGTAAATAGCTTAAGGACGATGCAATTTAGAAAATGGACAACAAGCATATTAAAAGGTTTTGTACTTGATGATGATAGATTAAAACAAGATAGAAATTTAACAAATAAAGACTATTTTTGCGAATTACTTGAGCATATTCGCTCTATTAGAGCGAGTGAGCGCCGTATTTGACAACAGAAACAGATATTTTCGCTGAGTGTAGTATTGATTATGCTCTAAACCCCATCTATTGCAGAAGAGTTTTACTCTATGGTACTTCTTTCATACTGTCATTAAAAATTTTCATTTTACAATCTCATTATATTTTTTATCATCCATTTTAAAATTATCATCTAATATCCCTACAAACTTATTAAATCCACCATCATTTAAGCTCTCTTTTGAGGTCGCTTGTTTTATGGGTTTTTCATACTTGCTATATGGTATGATAACTGCTTTTTTTGATTAGCTCTCTTGTCTAAAATGAAAACTGTTTGTGTTAGTAGTTTTGTAAATTGCGCTTGAGTATCTCCTTATATTTAAATATATTATAATGTACAAGAAAATCTTTATTCACAAGTATCTCCTTCAGGTAGTGCGGAAGATGTGCCATCTAGCGCCTTATTGAATTGAAGATATTCCAGCAATCTTTGTTTTGTATTGGTGGTCATTGATTCTAACTCTTGTATGACTTGTGCAGGCTGTTTTGAGCCATTTGCACCATCAAATTTTGAATATAAGCAATTGACTCCATAAGAAATCTCTCGACTAACCTCCTTTACTGCTAGTATGTCTGATTTATCTACAGTCAAAGCACTTTGTAGTGCTTTCGCAGTTTGCATAGCTGCGGCACGTTGGATACTTGATGTGTAGGTGCTAGTAATTATTGCCTCTATATCATCACGTACACCATTTGCATTGGCATCGGTGCCTTGAAGAGTATTGCTGCGTTCAAGTTGTGGTATTGCACCTGATGTTTCTAGGAGCATGACTTGCTCTTTTGGTGCTTGTACTGTATCAGTTGCCGTACTACTGTCATCTCCGCAGCCTGCGAGAATTCCTATGAGGAATGTAGCAAAAATCCTCTTTGTCATTGACGATCTCCTTGGTTGAATTTCTGAAAGTTGATGCATAAAACTCTTAAGCAATTGCTCCTTCTATGTAACAGCAAAATTTAGTGTCTAAATTAAGCCTATCTATTTATATCTTTTTTTACATTTATTAAATATTAAGTCCAAAATATTCAAATATATCATTTTTATTTTGAAGGAGTGCGGCTCTTGAGAAATTAAATAAAACTATCTAGCTAAACTTATTTCTCTAGTTTCTTTTCAATAAAATTTTTTAGTATTGGCAAGTGGGAATTTTGTATATCTTTTACACTACTAAGTAGCGTAATGTCTCCTTTTTTAGCCGCCTCTAGTAGTGGAGTAAACTCTTCATTTAGCATGCTTAGTTCATCTGTATAAGCCTTACCAAACTCTTTGAAAGTAAGCTCTTTTTGATGCCAGCTTTTGCGTAAGTTACTACTAGGTGTTAACTCTTTTGCCCAAAAATCATAAATTAAATCAGTTTTTTTAACACCTCTAGGCCAAAGCCTATCAGCTAAAATTCTAACGCCATCATTTGGATTTACTTTGTCATAAACTCTGGCCAAATTTATATTATGCTTCATTAGTAATCCTTTTTTGGAGCTTAAAATTAAATTTTAACAAAAATGGGCTTTGTTTTTTATATTTGCTTTGATTCTAAATAATGCTATGCTAATCTACCCAAAAAATGGAGTTTTAATGAATCTTTTAGCAAAAGAAGCGCCACTTTCTCAAACTTTAGAAAAAATGAGAGAGGTTTTTAAAAAATTAAACATCGATTTAGAAATTAGCAGTTACAAAAACCCTCTTAAGAGTTGCTACTCAGTCAACTTAAAAGCCAAAGGAGCTAAAAATATATTTTCAAATGGAAAAGGCTCCACTAAAGATGAAGCCCTAGCAAGCGCTATGGGCGAATTCATAGAAAGACTTCAAACAAATGGAGTGTTTTTTGACCTATATCTTCCAAAAAGAGACTATTTTAATGATGTGAAGCTTTTTAACTCTAATGAAGGCTACTTAAATGAAGATTTGATAGCCTTTTATAACCAAGAGTTGAAACTTGAAGATTTGATTGATTTTAGTAGTGATGAGATAGAGAAGATAGCCACCTTGCCATTTAGAAATTTTAAGAGTGATGAAGTAGTCTATTTTCCTGTAAATATTTTAAATAATCTTTATCTAACTAATGGTTTAGCAGCAGGCAATACTCCTACTGAGGCGCAAGTGCAAGCTTTGAGTGAAATCATAGAGAGATTTGTAAAGTTTGAAGTTTTAAAAAATGGCTACTCTTTGCCTCTTTATGAAGATTTGTCTAAGTTTAGTGATATTTATGAGGATGTAGAGAAATTAAAAAGCTTAGGGTATGAATTTTTAGCGCTTGACGCATCTTTGGGCGGAGTTTATCCTGTGGTAGCTACTGCTTTGATAGATCCAAAAAGAGGCACGCTTTTTCTCTCATTTGGCGCTCATCCCATATTTGAAGTTGCGCTAAGAAGATCTTTTACAGAAATGTTTCAAGGAAGAGATTTGGATGAATTAAAAGAATTTGAAATGCCAACTTTTAATGAAGAGCTAGTCTCTAGTAGTTTTAATCTTGAATCTCACTTCATTGATTCAAACGCAGCGGTGCATATTGGGCTTATTAGTCCTAAGAAGAGCTTTGATTTAAAGTCGTGGAAGTATGAGGGATATAGTCGCAAGGATGAGCTTGATTTTTTACTAAAGTGCTTGAATGGACATGAAATTTACATGAGGGAGTATGATTATTTAGGGTTTTATTCGGTACAAATGATCGTGCCAAATTTTAGCGAAATCTACCCAGTCTCAGATCTAATATACAACAACCAAAATAGTGGAAAAAAGCTTAGAAGTTTAGTCTTAAATCATGAAAGAGTAACAAAAGAAGAGCTTTTTGATGCACTTTTGGAGTTAGATGAGATGCTTTTAGTTGATGAGTTGATTGGAGTGAGGTTTGAAAAACCTTTTAGCGTGGCAGAACTTAAAGCTTCCAAACTTTTGCAAAGTGGCGAATTTGAAGAGGCTAAAATATACTTAGAGTTAAGCGGTAGAGTTTTGGCTCATCTTTTAGTGGAGATGATAGAAAAAGAGAATTTTCAAGAATATTTAAATGAACTATCTTTAATTTTTTCAAGTAAAAGAGTGGAAGAGGCAGTGGAAATTTTAAATCAAAAAAGAACCTTTGTTCAAACTACTTTTTGCAGTAGCTATATGAAAACTTTAGAAATTTTTGATGCTTTAAGCGTTTTTAGCCCAAGAGAGGATAAAAAACTTAGCTAAAAAGAGCCGAAGCATACCCAACAACACTACTAGCATCCTTGCTTCTATCAAAACTTGTTGTATATTTTATGTCGCTACTTTTCCAACCTCTTTTTTTAGCCACTTCAATGATAGCCCCTATGCCCATGATACCGCATGCTTCACACTTTTTTAGCTTGCTTAAATCAAGCTCTTTTATGGCTAAAAGGCAGTTTTCATCCAGCTCTTTTGCTTCATCTAAAGTATAAAAATGGCTTAAATCTGAGCTAATTAATAAAAGAGTATCTTTTTTCGCACAAAAATCTAAAAGCTCCACCAAATTCCCTAAAGATATGTCGCTATAAACTATCTCCACAACCTTTGTGCCTTCAAAAATATTTTTAATAAAGGGAAGTTGAACTTCAGTTGAATGTTCATTGTGAGCCTCTTTTAAAAAACTTAGCCATGAAAATCTCTCTTTTAACTCTTTAGCTAAAACAAGATCATTTTCTATCTCACCGCAAGGGGTTTTAAAAGAGTCAAAAAGCCCAATACTAGCCCCACTAAAAGCGACTCTATGGCTAGGACCAATGAGCACAATATTTGAAAAAGTTTTTTTAATTTTAAGGTAAGCGCTAAGCGCATTCTCGCCACTATAAATATATCCAGCATGTGGAACTATGGCTGCTTTAACCTCTTTTTTCTCAAACTTAAAACTTTTTTTAACGCTACTTATCCAACTCTTTATCTCTTCGCAAGAATCTGGATAAAACATGCCATTAAAACTCATCTCTTTACTCATGAAAAACTCCTTCGATTTTCTCACCACACTCTTTGCAAACTCCATCTTCATTTAGGTTTTTCAAGTTTGCAAAAAAACCTCTCCTTTCAACAAGCTCACTTTGACAGCTTGGGCAGATGGTTGGTGTTTGGATATTGCTATTTCCAATGTAGATATATTTAAGCCCCGCATCTTTGCCTATCGTGTAGGCTTTTTTTAAACTTTGGCTTGAAGTTGGCATAGAGGTGGCCTTATATGCTGGGAAAAATGCGCTAATATGCCAAGGAATGTGAGTACCAAGCTCATTTGCAATGAAGTTGGCCATGTTTTTTATCTCATCTTCGCTATCGTTTCTATCTGGGATTAAAAGAGTAGTTACCTCTATCCATATATCCCTTTTTGCAAGCTCTACTAAGTTTTCACAAACTACAGATAGTTTTCCACCTAGTTTTTTATAAAA
>JAAYLJ010000039.1 GCA_012521935.1 Campylobacteraceae bacterium
GCTGATAGCATTAAGGCAAGCTTGGTAGCTTTAATCTCTGGATTTATTGCAGTTGTATCTTTTATGATTATCTACTATGGATTAGCTGGAATAATTGCAAATATAGCTTTAATTGTAAATATTTTAATCATCATTGCTGCTATGGCGCTTTTTGGAGCTACACTAACTTTGCCTGGGATGGCTGGAATAGTCCTAACCATAGGGATGGCAGTAGATGCTAATGTCATTATTAATGAAAGAATTAGGGAGCTACTTAGGATTGGGGCAAGTGTAAGAAAATCTGTAGATCAAGGGTATCAAAATGCTCTTAGCGCAATTATTGATGCCAATATAACCACACTTATAGCAGCTATTGCTCTTTATGCTTATGGTACAGGACCTGTTAAAGGCTTTGCAGTAACTATGAGCATAGGTATTTTAGCTTCTATGATTACAGCTATTTTAGGAACTCATGGAATTTATAACTTCTTAATGAGCCGCATAGAGAAAAATCCAAACACTTCATTGTGGTTTGGTATAAAACGGGGGTAAAATGCAGATATTTTCAAAAGATAAAACTTATGGCTTTATGAAATTAAGCCCTGTAACGCTTGCAATTTCTATTATATTACTACTTGGCTCTTTTACATTAATGTTCACTAAAGGGTTAAATTATGGGATTGATTTTTCAGGTGGAACTTTAATCCAAGTTCAGTATGATAAGCCCATAGCGCTAGATACGATAAGAGAGGCTATTTCTAAAAGTGAACTTTTTAAAGACGCTACTGTAACTCACTTTGGCTCAAGCGAAGAGGTAGTCATAAGATTTTTAAGCTCAACCGCTTCACTTGAGGCTAATTTAGAGAGCTCAATTACCCAAACTTTAAAAGATACTGGAAGTTTTGAGATAAGACGGGTTGATATGGTAGGTCCAAAGGTGGGAGATGAACTTAGAATTAAGGGCTTAACAGCACTTTTAATCTCCATTGGAGCAATATTAATTTACATTGCTTATAGATTTGAGTGGCGTTTTGCAGTCTCATCAGTATTAGCATTAACTCATGACATCATAATAGTCATTGGGGCTATCATTCTTTTTAACATAGATGTAAATTTAGACATTTTAGCAGCTCTTTTGACCATTTTGGGGTATTCGCTAAATGATACGATTATTATTTTTGATAGGGTTAGAGAGAGCACTCATGAAGCAAAAGAGTATAATCTTAATGAAGTGATTGACTATTCAGTCTCAAGAACGCTTTCTAGAACAACGCTTACCTCACTTACTACTCTTTTTGTTGTTGCAACTCTGTTTTTCTTTGGTGGAGAGATCATAAAAGGGTTTAGTTTTACTCTTTTAGTGGGGATCATCATAGGTACATATAGTTCAATTTTTATCGCCTCACCACTGCTTTCTAGGTTTGGCTTTAATATAAGAACTTATAGAGAAAAAGAGATAGCAAAGCAAAAAAGAAAGCTAGAAAAAGAGAAATTAAGAGCTCAATTTGAAAAAGGCATAGTGTAAAAAGGAGCTAGCATGAACTGGGGAAGAGTTATTTACATTTTTTTTGCGCTAATGAGTCTAACTACAACAGCAGGGTTTTTGTATGCACACAATGAGATAGCGCTTTTTGTAGCAGCAAGTGTAAACCTTGTATCTACGCTATTAAAGATTGGAGTTAGAAATATACTCTCAGCCGAACTTTTTGCTAGCTCATTAGTTGCAGATTTACACCTAATACCAGCCTTTGTAGTGATGCAGGTTTCTGGAAACTTGACTATTGCTATATCTTTAGCAATAGGAGCGATAGTTGCAAACCTATTTTCGCTCTCACTTGTTTTAGTTGAATCAGCAAAGATGAAAGAGGAATTTTAAAAAGATGAATATGGAATATTTACCAAAAGTTATTGAAAAAAAATGGCAAGATAGATGGCTAGAATTGGGCGCATTTGAGCCTTCAAAAGATAAAAAATTACCTAAAAAATATATATTAAGTATGTTTCCATATCCAAGCGGAAGAATACATATGGGGCATGTGAGAAATTATGCCATTGGGGATGCCATAGCAAGGCATTTTAGAGCTCAAGGGTGCAATGTTTTGCACCCAATTGGGTGGGACTCTTTTGGAATGCCAGCAGAAAACGCAGCAATTAAAAACAAAACTCACCCCAAAAAATGGACTTATGAAAATATTGCATATATGCAAAAAGAGTTAAGCGCACTAGGCTTATCTTTTTCAAAAACAAGAGAGTTTGCAACAAGTGATCCACTCTATACAAAGCATGAGCAAGAGCTATTTGTCCAAATGTATAAAAAAGGGTTAATTTATAGAAAAAGTGCAACTGTTAATTGGTGTAAAGAGTGCCAAACAGTTTTAGCAAATGAGCAGGTAGAGGAGGGGTGTTGTTGGAGATGCTCTAGCGCGGTTACTCAAAAAGAGATGCCAGGATACTACTTTAAGATAACCTCTTATGCAGATGAACTACTAAATGATTTAAAATCTTTAAAAGATGGTTGGCCTCCTCAAGTTTTAACCATGCAGGAAAATTGGATAGGAAGAAGTGAGGGACTTAGTTTTAAGTTTGAACTATCTAAAGAAAGCAAAAAACTACTTGATTTTAAATTTGATGGATATGAAGTTTTTACAACAAGATCAGACACCATTTATGGCGCTACTTACTCAGCCCTAGCCCCTGAGCACCCAATTGTAAAATATATGCAAGAAAACAATCTTTTATCTAAAGAGCTTGCTACTCAAATAGATAATATGCAAAAATTAAGTAGCATCGATAAGCAAAGTGCCCAGAAAATTGGACTTGATTTAGGGATAAAAGTTTTGCACCCTTTAACAAAAGAAGAAATTCCAGTTTGGGTAGCAAATTTTGTTTTGATTGAGTATGGTGGAGGGGCTATTATGGCTGTTCCAGCTCACGATGAAAGAGACTTTGAGTTTGCAAAAAAATATGGCTTAAATATAAGACAAAGCATTTCACCACTTGAGGGTGAATATGACTCAAATGAGCCTATGGGTGAATATGGAGTCATGTTTAATTCAGGAGAATTTACAGGACTTGACTCAGTTTCTGGCCAAAAAAAGGTGATAGATTTTTTTGAAAAAAATGGACTTGGAAAAAGAGTAATAAATTATAAATTACGAGATTGGGGGATTAGCAGACAAAGGTACTGGGGCGCGCCAATTCCAGTAGTTCATTGTAAGGATTGTGGGGTTGTTTTAGAAGAGAATTTGCCTGTTTTATTGCCTGAGGATATAGAGATTACAGGAAGTGGGAATCCGCTTGAGCAACATTTGACATGGAAGTTTACAACTTGTCCAAAATGTGGAAAAGAAGCCACAAGAGAGAGCGATACTATGGATACTTTCGTGCAATCTAGTTGGTATTTTTTACGCTTTACTTGCCCGCCAGAAAAGATGGAAAGTTTACCTTTTGATAAAGAGTGGGCTAAATATTGGATGAATGTAGATCAGTACATTGGTGGGATTGAGCACGCAATTTTGCATCTTTTATATGCTAGATTTTTTACTAAAGTTTTAAGAGATTTGGGATATTTGGATTTTGATGAACCTTTTGCAAACTTGCTCACTCAAGGAATGGTACTAAAAGATGGCTCTAAGATGAGTAAATCTAAAGGAAATACGGTAGATCCAGATGAGATAGTAGCTAAATATGGAGCAGACACAGCAAGACTTTTTATACTTTTTGCATCCCCTCCTCATAAAGAGCTTGAGTGGAATGATAGTGCGGTTGAGGGCGCTTTTAGGTACATTAAAAGAGTAGTAGATAGAGCAGAAAATGCTTATAAATGTGGCGCCTTGCCTAAGATTGAACATGATAAAATCAGTAAAAATGAGCAATTTGCAAGAAAAAAAGTGTATGAAGCTTTGCAAAAATCAAATGATACATATAAAAGTGGATACGCTTTTAATACTCTCATTGCTTCAACAATGGAAGCTTTTAATGCCCTTGCGGATCAAAAAAATAAAGATGTTTGGACGGAGGGGTATTGGATTTTATTAAATATTCTTGAGCCAATTATTCCTCATATATGTTGGGAATTAAGCCAAAGATTGTTTGATTTAAAAAACTTAATACCTCTTAGCATTAAAAATGAGGTTTTTGTGGAAGATAGTATGGTGCTTGCCATTACAGTAAATGGAAAAAGAAGAGCTGAAATAGAGGTTTCTAAAAGCATTTCAAAGGATGAAGTGTTAGAGCTTGCTAAAGAAAGAGCAAAAAAGTGGTTAGATGGAAAGAGCATCTTAAAAGAGATTTATGTTCCAAATAAACTTATAAATTTTGTGGTTAAATAGATGAGAATTTTAACTCTTTTTATGGCTTTTATTTTTTTAACAGGGTGTGGATATAGGCCTACTTCAAAGATAATTGAGAGCACAATGGGTGATCTTGTTTATGTAGAAGTTGCTATAAGAGTTGAAGATCCAAAAAATAGTGTTTTGATAAAAGACGCCATAAAAGAGGCTTTTATTAGCAGACTTGGACGAAAGATAGTTTCTAAAAATTTAGCTCAAACAGAAGTTTATGCCTCTTTAAACTCAATCTCTTTTCCAGCTATCATTAAAAAAGATGGTTTTAACATTGCATATAGGGCAAATGTAAGACTTAGTTTAAAAACAGTTTATGAAGATGGAAGAGTTGAAAATCTTAGCACTTCAGGCAGTCATGATTTTTTTGTAAAATCACACAATGTAATTAGTGATACAGAGAGGTTTAGTGCCATTAAAAATGCGTCTTTAGATGCGTTAGATGAGTATATTGCAGTACTTTCTATAAGGGGGCTTCATGAGTACGATGAATGAGATAATTAAAGAGAGTTTAGAAACTATAAAAGAGAAACATTTAACACTAACCCCAGATACTTACAACTCCATATTTTGCCAAGTTGCAAAGAGCAAAGGCGTAATAGTTGAGGATTGTCAAAAGATAGAAAAGCTCATCTCAAGGCTTGATCAAAGTTTTCAAAGCGACATAACAAGGCTAAAAATCCAAACAGTAGAGGAGTTAGTTAGCTTTTTGATTGCAACTTTAAATAGATTAAATCCAGTTGAGAGTGCAAAGCTCATTAAATCTTTAGTTTTTATGAATAAAAGAGTTTTACAAGCAGTAAGTTTGCTGCATAATAAAAAAGCAAAAGAGTTGGCTAATAGCTCTTTGCAAAGATTAGATGTAACTCAAAGTTATCAAAATGTAGAGCTCATAAAAGATAAATGGTTTAATTTTATCAATGAATATAGTAGTGATTTTTTGAAAAAACTTGATAGTTATGGGAAGGTCAATAAAGAAGATTTAAAAGCTCTAGTTGATGATGTATTGAAAATTTTAGATAAAGAGCCAGATGATAGTGGTGTTTACAAAAAAATAGCTCCACTTTTGGTAGCAACTCTAGTGCCATCCATCGCTTCAAGCATGAATGATGAGTTAGCAACTATCAGCTATGAGCTTAAAAACTCTCCTGAAGTTTTAGCAACAACTGCTATGCAAAAAGATATTGAAAAATTTATCAAAAAAAGAGTTGAACTTGATAAAAAAGAGGTTGAGGAGAAGATTGGCGCTTTAGATAGGTTGCTAGATAATATAAATCAAAAAGTTTTAGCTTTAATGAAAACTTCTCAAATTAGCTCAGAAGATGCAAAGATAATAAAAGATGATTTAAATAGTATAAATTTTAATAAAGATAGCTTTGAGTCAATCCAAATGAGACTAATTACCATAGCTTCATCTTTAGAAAATGAAGCGCTAAATTTTCATAAAAAGATGCTTGAACATCAGCATGAGATGGGAAAAATGCAGTTAAAAGTAAAAAAGCTTGAAGAAGCACTTTTAGTTGCAAAAAAAGAGTCTAATGAGGATTTTTTAACAACAGTAGCTTCTAAAAGAGCTTTGGATGATGAGTTAAATAGAGCAGAAGAAGCTTTCATGAGATATGGGATAAATTACTCTCTTTGTTTTATTGATTTAGACAAATTTAAAAATATTAATGACACCTTTGGGCATGAAGCTGGCGATGTGATTTTGAAAAATGTTGGAAAGATTTTGAAAAAATTTAGTAGAAATGTTGATTTTGTCGGTAGATATGGGGGAGAAGAGTTTTTAGTTGTTTTGCCAAACCTATCTTTAAATCAAGCAGTTTCATTTGCAAATAAAATTTGCAAAACCATTGAAAGATACAAGTTTTTATATAAAAAAGATGAGATAAAAGTAACAGTAAGTTGTGGAGTTAGCGAAAGAAAAAACAATAGCAGCAAAGACTCAACCATAGAAGATGCCGATAAGATGCTCTATCAAGCAAAAATATCTGGCAGAAACGCGGTAATGCCATCGGTTGGATGATGAGTTTAAAGAAAATATTAGAAAAAAAACCACTCTTTTATCCCTCTTTTGACGCCACTAGAATGCCAAGAGTTTTTGGAAAAATAGATATAAAATTCCCAAAAATCATACATATTGTCGGCACTAATGGAAAAGGAAGCAGTGGTAGATTTTTAGCTCTTATGTTAAAAGAGTTAGGGTTTAGCGTGGGGCACTACACCTCGCCTCATATTTTTGAATTAAATGAGAGATTTTGGCTAGACGGCAAACTTTTAAGCGATGAAATCTTAGAAGAAAATCATGAAAAATTAAAGAGTGTTTTAAGTAAAGAGGATGCAGAGTCTCTTTCGTTTTTTGAGTATTTAACTCTTTTAGCAGGTTTTGTTTTTATGGATTGTGATTTTGTGATTTTTGAAGCAGGACTTGGAGGAGAGTATGATGCTACAAATGTATTTTCAAAAAAACTAAGCATTATTACCCCAGTAGGGCTAGATCATCAAGAGTTGCTTGGAGAAAGTTTAAAAGAGATTGCAACTACTAAGATAAATAGCATAAGTACTACTACGATTATCTCAAGTAAACAAGAAAAAATCACCAAGAAAATTGCAAAAAAAATTGCAAGAGAAAAAGAGATAGTTTTAATTAACTCTAAAGATCTTATCTCTAAAAAAACTCAAGCACAAATTTCAAAATATATAAAAAAAGAGAATTATCCAAAGTTTTTTAAAACAAATCTTCAAAGCGCATATGCAGGCATTAAAGCCTTAGGTTTATCATTTGACTTAAAAAATTTACCTAGACTTGATTTAAGAGGAAGATTTGAAAGATATAAAAAGAATCTGCTTTTAGATCTAGGGCACAATGAGTTAGCAGCAAAAGAGATCATAAAATCTCTACCAGATGGAAAGATAAATCTCATTTACAATGCCTTTGATGATAAAGATGTTGAAGTTGTTTTAAAAATTTTAGCTTTTAAAATAAAATATTTGCATATAATTGATTTTAATAAAAGTGGTAGAAAAGATGCAAAAGATAAGGTTGTGAAGTTTGCTAAAGAGTGCAATATCAAATTTAAAACATTTGATTATGAGATAAAAGAGGATGAATTTTATTTAGTTTTTGGCTCTTTTGCAGTTGTAGAGCAGTTTTTAAAGGTTTTTAATGCGCGATAGATTTATGATAACTATAACAGATTTAAATGGATCAAGACATATCTATCTTCACCAAATAGTTAAAAAATTTGCACTCTATTTTGCTCTTTTTGTTGTAGCGTTAATTCTTTTTGGAGGATGGCTAATCTCTATTTTACTTGGTGAGCTTGATAGTTTAGAGGTTAAAAAAGAGGATCTTTTAAAAAAGGAGTATGAATTAACCTCCAGAAATAAAAGACTTCAAAATGAGATAGAGTTTAAGGCTAAAGAGTTTGAAGAGATAAGTGATAAGATAAGCAATATTGAGGAACTTGTAGGGCTTAAAACCCCAGAAGTTGCAAGCATAGATGAAAGACTTGAATCTATAACCCTCACAAGTTCCCAACAACAAGAGCTTTTTAAATCCATACCAAATGGATGGGTGATACCAAATGAGGGGATAACAGCTAAATTTGGATGGAGAACGCACCCCGTTTTAAATAAAAAAGAGTTTCATAGAGGGATAGATTTAAGAGCTCCCATAGGAACGCCAATCGTCGCACCTGCTGATGGAGTTGTCGAGTTTGCAGGCTTTCATAAAGATAGTGGTTTTGGATATTTAATAATTTTAAATCATAACTTTGGATTTAAAACAAACTTTGCTCATTTAAGTAAAAATATTGAGGTAAAAAGTGGCGAGTTTGTAAAAAAAGGTGATCTTATTGGCTATACTGGCAACAGCGGTTTATCAACAGGTCCTCATCTACATTATGAGATAAGATTTATTGCAAGACCTTTAGATCCTTTACCGTTTCTAAGTTGGTCAAGTGCAAATTTTGAAGAAATTTTTGAAAAGGAGCAACGAGTCTCATGGCAATCTTTACTAAAAATAGCGGGAGATCCGCAGCATCAACTGAAACAACACTTATCGCAATTGGCGCATCAATAAAGGGTGAATTTAACTTAGAATCAAGACTTCATGTAGATGGCGAAATAGAGGGAAATATAGTATCTTCAAGCGTGATAGTCATAGGTAAAAAAGGGCGCATTAAGGGTGATTTGAAGGCTGAAAAACTTGTAGTAAATGGAGAGTTTGAAGGTAGTGCAGACTGCTCTTATGTTGAAGTTTTAGCTAGTGGAAGATTTATAGGAAATGTACTCTCAAAAGAGTTAATGATAGAATCAAAAGCCTATTTCCAAGGACAAAGCAATATCAGACTTGAAGAGAAATCACTCTTTGCTCAAGAAAAAGATGAGCTAGAAGCGCAGGAGTAGAGATTTTTGCAAGCTGCCTGCTATGAGTATTTTGTAAATGGAGCAAGTGCTAATCTTTTAATCACAAAAGATAGCAAAGATATTTTTTATATTGAAAATGTTTTAAAATTTTTAGGCTACACACCTTACGCTTTGCCTGATTTTAGAGCTTCTTACGGTGAAGATTTAAGAGCTTTTAATGAAGAGTTGCAGACTCTTTTAGCTAAATTAAATAGATATGAAAATGATGATCTTCCTAAAAAAATAGTAATCTCTCCAATTAGAACTATATTAAATCCACTTCCAAATAAAAAATTATTAAGCCAATTTATCATTAATTTTGGAGATTTGATTGAACTAGAATCTTTAAAAGAGAAGCTTCTTTACTGGGGTTATAGTTTTGTTGATGTGGTTGAGGCTAAGAGTGAAATCTCTTTTAGGGGAGATATTTTAGATATTTATCCTCCAAATTTAGAAAATCCAATCAGAGTATCTTTTTTTGATAATGAGGTTGAAAGTATTAGATTTTTTGAGTGTGAAACCCAAAAAAGTATAAAAGATGAACTTGAGAGTGTTAAGATAATCCCAGCTCTTTTTGGATTGGAAAAAAAAGAGTTTGATGAGCTTAGTGAGAGAGTAGAGTACTCTAACAGTGATTCGTTTGTTAAAGACATACACTCTTTGGGACTTTGGGAACTAGAAGAGAGCTTAACAAAAGATTATTTAAAATCTTTAAACCCGCTCATGTTAACTGATATGAAAAGTGAGCTAGATGAGATAGCTTTTTTTAATAAAGATTTAAATAAAGATGAAATTTTAAAGATAGAAGTTTTACCCTCTCCAAAGAGTTTTTCGGACTTAAAACTCCCATCTTTCAATGAATTTTTAGAGTTTCATCAAGATAAAAAGATTCAACTCTTAACTGCAAGTGACGCACTTTTAAGACAAGCAAATTTAACAAATTTACCTAAAAATGCAAAAATAATATATTCAGATCTAATAGTAAATATTGCAAATGAAGATGAAGTTATCATTTCATTAAATAAATTAGAGAAAAAAAGAGCAAAAAAAGCCCCAAAAATAGTCTTAGATGAATTAAAAGAGAATGATTATGTTGTGCATGAAAATTATGGGGTTGGGATTTTTAAAGGACTTACAACCACTAAGGTTTTAGGTGCAACGAAAGATTTTGTAACTATTGTTTATCAAGATGGAGATAAACTCCTTTTGCCAGTTGAACATCTTGACATGATAGATAGGTACATAAGCGATAGCGGCGACATAGCCATTTTAGATAGGCTTGGCAAAGGAAGTTTTGCAAAGCTTAAAGAAAAAACTCGCGAAAAATTATTTGAAATTGCAAAAGAGATAGTAGATGTTGCTGCGCAAAGAGCTTTAATTGAGGGTTTTAAAATAGAAATACCTCATGAGGAGCTAGAAGTTTTTAGGGCAAAAGCTGGATTTGAATACACTAAAGATCAAGAGAAAGCCATTGGGGAGATAATTGAAGATTTAAGCTCTGGCATGGTTATGGATAGGCTTTTAAGTGGCGATGTTGGTTTTGGCAAAACTGAAGTTGCAATGAATGCTATCTTAGCTGTTGTTAAAAATGGATACCAAGCTGCTTTCATAGTCCCAACTACGCTTTTAAGCTCCCAGCACTATAAAAGCTTAAAAGATAGGCTTTTGCCTTTTGGTGTTAAGGTGGGTAGATTAGATAGGTTTACAACAGCTGCACAAAAAAGGGAAATTTTAAAAGATTTAGAAGAAAATAGACTTCATGTTTGCATTGGAACTCACGCACTTTTGGGCGCAAACATAGGAAAGTTAGCCCTTTTAATTATAGATGAAGAGCATAAATTTGGCGTAAAACAAAAAGAGAAGTTAAAAAATCTAAAATCAAACATACATGTTTTATCAATGAGCGCTACGCCAATTCCAAGAAGCTTAAATATGGCGCTTAGTTCCATCAAACAATACTCTTTAATCTTAACTCCTCCAAAAGAGAGGGAGAGTGTTAGAACTTTTGTGAAAATGTACGATAAAGCATTAGTAAAAGAGGTGATTTTAAGAGAGTTAAGAAGGCGTGGGCAGATATTTTATGTACATAATAAAATTGCAACTATCGAATCAAAAGCAAAAGAGCTTTTAAAAATAGTTCCAGATTTAAAGATTTTAACTCTTCATTCAAAGATAAGTGCGGCAGTTTTAGAAAAAGAGATGTTAAGATTTGAAGCAAATGAGTATGATCTTTTACTCTCAACCTCCATAGTTGAATCAGGCATTCACCTTCCAAATGTAAATACCATGCTAGTTGAATCTTCATATCATTTTGGGATGGCTGATTTGCACCAGTTAAGAGGTAGAGTAGGAAGAGGGAGCAGGCAAGGGTTTTGCTACTTTTTAGTAAATGATAAAGAAAATTTAACCCCACAAGCTAAAAAAAGA
>JAAYLJ010000040.1 GCA_012521935.1 Campylobacteraceae bacterium
CCCAAACATACTCTCAGTTCTTTTATGCCAAATGATGGCTTGATTTAATCTATCTTGAAAAAGGTATCTATTTGGAAGTTTAGTTAATGCGTCATGATGGGCTAGTTGTAGCAGCCTCTCCTCCTCTTTTTTCTCTTTAGAAATATCACTATATATGGCAACAAAATAGCTAATCTCTCCAGAATTATCTCTAATGACACTTATGCTCACCCTCTCAGGAGTTATGGAGTTATTTTTATTTCTATTGTACATCTCTCCTCTCCATGAGCCCGAAAAAAGTAGGATTTTCCAAAGTCTTTCATAGTAATCTTCATCATGCTTTCCACTCTTTCTAATTCGTGGATTTTTTCCAAAAACTTCCTCTTTTGAAAAACCTGTCATCTGCATAAAAGCCCTATTTACAGCGATTATATTTACTTTTGAATCAGCAACCAAAACTCCCTCAGAAGTAGTTTCAAATACTTTTGCAAAAAGCTTAATCTCCTTTTGGTAATGTTTTTCTTCCGTAATATCACTAACATATCCAACCATTCTAATGGCTTTTGCACTACTATCATAGAGTGCTTTGCCTCTAACTCTAACCCAAACTCTTCTATTTTTTAAGGCATGTTCTACTACAAAATTGGATGATTTTTTATCTAAATGCTTTCTTAACTCTTCATTTACTTTTGCAATATTTGAGCTATAAACTAATCCAAGCCAGTGGTTTAAAGTGTCGATATTTTCATAAGTTTTATAACCCATAATCTCCTTCCATCTTCTTGAGAAGAAGACTTTATCGCTTTTAATATCCCAATCCCAAAGCCCTTCATTTGCCCCATCAAGCGCAAGTTCATATCTTTGTTTCCAGTACTGTAAATTTTTATGCAAAAGCTCAAACTCTGAAATGTCATAAAAAACAGCAATTGAGCCAATAATGTTTTTATCTTTATCATATATTCTTTTGCTTTGAAAACGAACTTTTTTAAGCACTCCATTATCAAATGGAAGCATCATCTCTTCTTTATGAGAAAGTGGAAGCTGTCTAAAAATCTCTAAAACACTCTTTTTTGAAGAGCCAATCTCTTTTTCAAAAGATTTATTATAGTTACTAGAAAAATTTTTTATACTTTTATAATATATTGGCAGTGGTAAGTTTTCAAAAAGTTGCTCAAATGGGATTTGTGCTCTACTTTTAGAAGTGGGCATAGTAAAGGCTTGGCTAGAGACTAAAAATGCCATGATAAATGCTACTATGGTAAATAAAGAGCCATGAATTGGCGCTTGTGTGAAGATGAATTGTTCTAAATATATATGCTTTACAGATAAAATCCCAAGCACAGCCATGCCAGCAGATGCGCCAATAATGCCAAATCTTTTTGCTAAAAAAAGCAAAGGTAACAAAAGCAAAAACTCCACTCCATCTAAAAATGGAACTTTTGCAATCTTCGCTAAATATATAACCACGCCCATTAAACCTAGCCAAAAAAACATCTCTACATTAAGCTCTTTAATTAGGCTAATTTTAGACATTGTAATAAAAAATGGAGTAAAAGCAACTATATATGCTAAAAAAATGATGAAAACTTCTTCTAGCTTCAAAGATTCTAAAAACATATTAGGAAAAATACTTAAAATAGCCGCAGCTATCGCAGAGCCCACAAAAAAAGTTATGGTATTGCCAAAATCTTTAAACTCTAAATTTTTATCGTAAAACTTAATAAGAAAACTACTAATTATGCCCGCAAAGATAATAATAGTTGCTTTAGATAGTGCAATAAAAAGAGCTGAATATGATAAGAACCCCACAAATAAACCAGCCCACACAAAAAACACAATTGGCAGCCCTAGAGTTAAAATAGCAGCAATGGATGCACCAATGGCAATGCAAGGGGTTTTTACCCAAATAAGAGCCATTAAAATAAGTATTATTAATAGGGCTTTAAAGTAAAAAGAGGAGAAGGTTTTGGAAAAATAGTGCTGCATAACTCTTTCCTAAAATAGTGTTCAAAAGAATTATACCTACCATTTCTCATTATTTTATTAAGTAGTATTACAATAAGGGCAAAAAATAGCTTAAAATGCCCTTATGTATTAAAAAATCTTATTTCAACAATACTGATTCTTCTACCATGAAAGGTACGCCTCTTAGGCCTCCTTGGAGATATTTTCTTCTTAATTTATGCATATTAGAAACTGCATCTTCTGAAACTTTTTCTTCTATAATTATATTTTCATCAAAGTACTTTTTTAGGATTTTTATCTTTTCACTATCATTTTTTGCGCTTGTTGTCTCTTTGTAAATGAGATGGCTTTTCTCTAAAGATGATTTATCATGAACTGGAGTTAAAATCATCTTAATATTAACCTCTTCTAATCTTTTTTCTACATTCTCAAGCTCACTTCTACAGTAAGGGCACTCTGGATCAGAAAAAACAACTAAAGTTTTTTTACCGCTATCATTTCCTAAAGAGATAATATTTTTGCTATCTTCTTGTTTGTATATTTTTGCTAAATTTTTCTCAATTTGCGACTGCTCAAGTGCTTGTTTCATCGAAACACCAGAGTCAAGCTCAATAATATCTGGAAACATTAACCCATCTTTTACAAAAAGCGTAATATCTTGACTTTGAGTGCCATCACTTAAAGATGCTTGAACCATGTCAAACCCTTCATG
Organism: Campylobacteraceae bacterium; assembly: GCA_012521935.1. Taxonomy (GTDB): domain Bacteria; phylum Campylobacterota; class Campylobacteria; order Campylobacterales; family Campylobacteraceae; genus JAAYLJ01. The sequence continues at coordinate 2,657 of JAAYLJ010000040.1, forward strand.
TCCCTCTATCTTTTGACGCTCTGTAACGCTAATGGTAATATTTTCAGGAACTTGAGCCTTAAAATAGGAGATGATTTGCTCATCGGTAGCTGCAAATAGCGATGAGGCCATCAGTAGCGCTGCAATGCTTAATTGTCTCATAAAATAACCTTTCAACTATAAATTTGTGTTATTATACCTAGCCAATGTAAACTGAAGATAAATCAAAAAGAGAGGTCATTTTGGAAAATTTAACAAAAAAAGAGATGGTTGAAAAAATAGCTAAACTCATAGAGTCTGATCCAAATGCAATCCCGCTTTCTTATGCTGTTTTAGAGATTTTAGACAAAGAAGAGTTAGAAAAAATATTGTTAAATCTTTTAGAAAATAAAAAAAGTCGTGATTTTAGCCCATTTTATGATGAAATTGCTATTAATTGTAAAAAAGATTGACAAACAATAAAGAAGATTTAATTTTATATATCATAATATAGTTTTATGAAAAAAATAGTTTTGCACACATTTCTTTTTTTAGTATTAGCACTTTTTATACTCTCAGCCTACAAAGAAGCAACAAGTAGTGGGGCAAAATCTACTAGACTACCTTGCTACAAGGGCTTAACAGTTTTTGAAAAAGTTCATAGCGAGTCTTTATTGAAAAAGATAGACAAAAAAGCTAATAAAAGTGCTGAAATATCTTTTGTTCCTAGTAAATATAAAAGTCCTGAACTATTTGATATTGTTAAAAAAGAAGATATCTCTTTAATGGCACAAAAAGAGTTAAATGCTACTTTTCAAAAGAAAAACCCGCTTCACATTAAACTCATGGTTTTAGAAAATGACAAGCTTGATCCAGGGAAGAAAAATGAGGAAGCTAAAAAGTTTTTAGGATATATTCGCGCGTCTTATTACTATGAAAATTCACTCATCTATCAAGTTCAAGTAGATTTTTTAACTCACGATAAAATAGCCTCTACTCTTAAGTGCATAGAGCAGTCATTTGGCACTCTTTTAAGAAAATAGATGGCACTAAATTGGAGTTATATTTTAGTTATTGGTATTGGTGGTTTTATAGGCTCAATTTTTAGGGCAATAGCGGTTGACTTTTCAAATAAATATTATGAAAATGAGTTTGCTTTTGGAATACTTTTTGTAAATATTGTAGGTTCATTTCTCATTGGGCTTTTATATGCTTATTTTCTAAACAGTGGTTCGTCGGAGCTTTTAAAGGCTTTTTTAATTGTTGGATTTCTAGGGGCTCTCACTACCTTTTCAACCTTTGCGCTTGATAATTATATATATTTAAATAGTTCACTCATGCTAGCTATTGTAAATATGGCTTTAAATCTGTTTGGAACTTTGCTTGCAGTGATAGCTGGCGTTAAAATTTATGAGTTATTCGCTTAAGCTACTAAATGTATATAAAGCAGCATCATGATAACATCGATAAGTTTTTTAAAAGAAGAGATAAAAGTAATGACTGCACAAATAGATACTTTTCAAAATAAAGATTTTAAACCGTTCATTAAATGGGTTGGCGGTAAAAGGGGGCTTTTGTCTCAAATTATTCCTCTTTTGCCTAAAAAATTTAATAACTATTTTGAGCCGTTTGTTGGGGGCGGAGCTCTATTTTTTGAACTATATTCTCTAGGGCTTTTGGAGGATAAGAATATTTATCTATTTGATATAAATAGTGAACTTATCAATACATACATTACCGTTAGAGATTACCCACTAGAGCTCATCGAAAAACTAGAGAGCTTTAAAAAATCTCACTCAAAAGAATTTTATTATGAGGTTAGAGCTTGGGATAGAAAAAAAGATTTTTTAGAAAGAAGCAAAGTACAAAGAGCTTCAAGATTTATATATCTGAATAAAACCTGTTTTAATGGACTTTATAGAGTGAACAGTAAAGGGGAAAATAATGTTCCTATGGGTAGTTATAAAAACCCAAATATTTGTGATGTAGAAGCTATATTAAATGCTAACAAGGCACTACAAGGCGTAACTGTTTTAAATACGAGTTATAAAGATGTTTTGAAGTATGCTACAAGTGGCGATCTAGTCTATTTTGATCCACCTTATTATCCTCTAACAGAAACCGCAAATTTTACATCATATAGTGAAAATGAATTTTTAGATAAAGAGCAAATCGAGCTTTTTAAAGTTTTTGGCGAACTTTCAAATAGAAACTGTAGCGTTTATCATAGTAATTCTGATACGGATTTTATAAAACATCTTTATAAAAATTATGAGACAATAGAGATATTCGCAAATAGGTTTATAAATAGTAAAAGTAGTGGTAGAGGGAAGATTAATGAATTATTAATTATAAATAAAGATAAGGAGTTATGAAGTGAAAGAGTTGAATAATAGGCTATTTATTTCTGGAGAGAGCATACAAGAACTGTATAATTGGTATAGTAAAAAAACATTAATTGTTAATAGACTATATCAGCGAAAATTAGTGTGGACATTAAATGAAAAACAAAAACTTATAGATACTATATCTAGAGACTATCCAATACCATTATTTTTACTAGCAGAAATGAGTGATGGTAAAAATGAAATTATTGATGGTATGCAAAGATTTTCTTCTATATTTCATTTTATAGAAAACGATTTTAGCTTTAATGGAAAATTTTTTGATTTAGAAACGCTAGCAACAACAAACACATTAAAAAAAGAAGGTATTCTTGTACAAAAAGAACCTATTTTAGATAGAGAAATTTGTACTAAAATTGCAAACTATAAACTAGCTATTTCTATATATAAAAAAGACAATAATGAAATAATAAATGATATTTTTAGTAGAATAAATTCTTACGGAAAAAAACTTTCAAGACAAGAAATAAGGCAAGTTGGAACCACTGAAGAGTTTCCAGAACTTGTGAAATCAATTGCTGTAAAAATTAGAGGTGATGTAAGTCATAGTAATATTTTAGAATTAAACAAGATGAAAAATATTAGCATTGATATGGAAGATGGTACAAATAACACTATTAGGG
>JAAYLJ010000041.1 GCA_012521935.1 Campylobacteraceae bacterium
AGGCGTATGGGGAGACTTTAGCTAAAGAGGTTGCTCCACTTTTAAAGGGTAAAAAAACTCTTCTAGTTAGGCCAAAAGAGGTTGTAACAGATGTGAGTGGATACTTAAAAAAACATGATGTTTTGGTAGATGACTTTGTAGGCTATGAGACATGTTGCAATTTTAATGAAAATACAACTCTTCCAAAAGATGAAAGTATTTTAATATTTACATCTCCCTCAGCAGTAGAGTGTTTTTTCAAAAATATTAAGTGGAATGAGAGCTGGAGAGTCATCTCAATAGGAAGAAAAACTGCGCAAGTACTACCAAAAAATATTCAATATTTGATGCCAAAATACCAAAGTGTTGATGAGTGCGTGAAGCTTGCTTTTAAGATAAACGAAAACTTAAGCAAAGATATCTTATAATCGTTACATCTATTAGCCTGAGTGATACGATACCCGTTTAGATGAGGGTCCAACACTTTAGTTCGGGCAAAAAGGGTACGCACCTGGTGCGTCTGTGACTTTGTTTGAGCCTTTAATTAGGTTAGAAGCCGCAGCCTAAAAGGTGGGTCATTTTTGCAATTTTGGCTTAAATAGGGCCAATGATATTAGCGGAACGGTCACTTGGGTACAGCACACTGCAATTTACTTGTCAGTGTGCTTTTTTTTTGGAGTAACTTCTCATGAAAATATTGATAATTGGAAGTGGTGGACGCGAATATTCTATCGCCCTAGCACTAAAAAAAGATCCTAAAGTCTCAAAAATACTCTTTGCTCCTGGAAATGGAGCTACCTCCTCACTTGGACAAAATATAGATATTAAAAATTATGATGAACTTGCAAATTTTGCTAAAGATGAAAATATAGATTTAACCATTGTAGGGCCTGAAGCGCCGCTTGTTGATGGAGTAGTTGACATCTTTGAAAAAGAAGGATTAAATATTTTTGGTCCATCGCGTGAAGCTTCACAATTAGAGGGCTCTAAAGTATTTATGAAAGAGTTTTTAAAAAACAATAGTATAAAAACAGCCTCTTTCATTTCAACTTCAAACTTAAATGAAGCAAGCAAGTTCATAGACTCACTAAACACCCCAATTGTCGTAAAAGCTGATGGACTTTGTGCTGGAAAAGGGGTGATAATAGCTAAAACTCATCAAGAAGCCAAAGATGAAGCTAGAAAAATGCTTTTTGGAGAGAGCTTTGGAGAGGCTGGAAGTAGGGTTGTTATTGAAGAGTTTTTAGATGGATTTGAGTTATCTTTATTCGCACTTTGTGATGGAGAGAATTATATTTTACTACCTGCTGCGCAAGATCATAAAAGATTGCTAGACTTAGACAAAGGCCCAAATACTGGTGGAATGGGCGCATATGCTCCAACGCCTCTTGCAACCAAAGAGATTTACGAAAGAGCAAAAAAAGAGGTAATTGAGCCAACTTTAAAAGGAATGCAAAGCATAGGAGCGCCATTTAAGGGTGTTTTGTTTGTTGGTTTAATGATAGTAAAAGATGAAATTTATGTTTTAGAATATAATGTAAGATTTGGCGATCCAGAGTGTGAGGTTTTGATGCCACTTCTTGATATGGGTGCAAGCGAAATATTTTATAAAGCTGCGACAAATGATTTAAAAAATATAGATTTAAAATTAAACTCTAAAGTTGCAGTTGGAGTTGTCATAGCAAGCAAGGATTATCCATACAAAAACTCTGTAAAAGAGAAAATTTCAATAGATTTTGAATCAATTAAAAATGGTCATTTAGTTTTTGCTGGAGTTGAGGGCTCTTTGGAAGAGGGACTCATTGCAAGTGGAGGGCGAGTTTTAGTTGCAGTTGGACTTGGAGATAGTGTAAAAGAGGCACAAAAAAATGCTTATGAAGTTTGCAAGAGTGTAAATTTTAATGGAATGCAATATAGAAAAGATATAGCTTATCAGGCGGCAAATAGATGAATGAAGAAGAGTTAGTAAAAATTTTTGAAAGAGAAAATATAACTCTAGCTTCTTTGCCCTCAAGGGCTTTAGCCTTTTTTATTGATGAGGTTTTAGTATCTTTAATTTTCATAGCCATATACTGGAATCAATTTGCAGTTAGTGAAGATATTGAACAAACTATGATTTTAATGAATAAAGTTGTAATGAATGCAGTTTTAATCAAGATAGTTTACCACTCCTTTTTTGTCTGGATGTATGGAGCAACTCTTGGTAAAATTGCAGCTAAAATTAGAGTAATTTATATATATGATCTTTCAAATCCTAATCTTTTTTATGCAATCTTGCGCTCTTTAGTTAGAGTAGTGAGCGAGAGCATATTTTACCTTGGTTTTTTGTGGGCAGCATTAAATCCAAAGCGTGAAACATGGCATGATAAGGTGGCTAGGACTCTTGTAATTAATGCTTAAACATTTAACCATTTTACTCACAATAACTACTACACTACTCTTTGCTAATAATCAAAAAGTTGAACTTTTAGCAAAAAGCGTAACAAAAAATGGAGATATCATTGAAGCTGTTGGAGATGTTTTAGTATATAGCGAACGATACTTAATGACAGCAGATAGAGGCAATTATGATCAAGTAAGTGGGGATTTAGAGCTTTTTGGAAATGTTTCTGTTTTTAGAGGTGAAAAAGAGTCAACCCAAAGCGAGCATATAAAACTGAATTTAAAGACGGACGAGGGCGAGTATCTGCCATTTTTTTATTATGATCAAGAGAGTGAACTTTGGATGCAAAGCAACAGCGCTACAAGCGGGCCGCTTTACTTTACAAGTCAAAAGGCTATAACTTCAAGCTGTAATGTTCAAGATCCAGATTGGAAGATAAGTTTTTATAAAGGGGAGTTAAATAGAGAGAGTAGTTTTGTTCATCTTTATAGTGCTATTTTTCAAATAAAAGATATTCCAGTTTTTTATCTACCATATTTTTCATTTCCAACAGATAGAACAAGGCGAACAGGACTTCTTTTTCCTACTATTGGATATGGTAAAAATGAAGGAGTTTTTTACGAACAACCAATATATTTTGCCCCATATCTTAACTGGGATTTAGAGTTAAGGCCACAAATTAGGACTCAAAGAGGAGAGGGACTTTATGGAACTTTAAGATTTGTAGATTCTCCATACTCAAAAGGAAAACTCTCATTCGGAAAATTTAATGAAAAAAACAAATATGCACAAAAAGAGAATTTAGAAAATGATTCTCACCATGGGATTGAGTTTGAGTATAAAAGATCAAGACTTTTTAGCCACCTTTTAGATAGCAAGGCTGAAGATGGACTTTGGATAGATGCAATATACTTAAATGATGTTGATTATTTAAATAATAAAACCCAAGATAGTGAATACACCGATAGATGGGCTACTTCAAAAATAAATTATTATCTTTCAAAAGAGCAAGATTATTTAGGTTTATATGCTAAATATGATATAGATTTATTAAATAAATCAAATAAAGCAACCATGCAAGAGTTGCCAACTCTGCACTATCATAGATTTTCTGATCAAATTCTTTTGCCTAATCTGCTCTACTCTTTAGACGCGCAGTTTCATAACTACACTAGAAGTAAAGGGGTAGAAGCAAGGCATTATGAGGTAAATTTACCAGTAACTTTTTAGACTCCACTTTTAAATGATTATTTAAACTTTAGTGTATCTGAGAATTTTTATCTCTCTCATGTAAGATATGAAGATAGACTACTTAAAGACTCTAGAGAGACTTTTTATAGAAACTTTCACCAATTTTCTCTCTACTCAGATTTAGCTAAAGCTTACAGTAGCTTCTACCACTCACTATATTTTGGGCTTGAGTATACAGTGCCTAGTTTTGATCATGGTGAAATAACCGAAGAGTTTGTTGCAAGCGACATTGAAAAAGAGAGTGTTAGTGCAAAGTTAGTTCAATTTTTTTATGACTCAAACGGTAGAAAAATCATTAGACATATGTTTAAACAACCATACTATATAGAAAAAGATATGTACAAATATGGAGATAGTGAAAACAGCATAACTTACTATGTAAATAGTGCGCTTACTTTAGAGAATGATTTTAAATATTCGCATGAATATAAGCAGTTTTCAAAGGTGCAAACTTCAGCATCTTTGAACTATTGGCCATATAAAGCTACTTTTATGCACACTCACTTAAAAGAGGGAAAAGAGGATAGAAGAAGTTATTTAACAGCTAGATTTGATACAAATTTTGGAAAATACTATAATATATTTGGAAGAGTTGATTATGATTTAAAAGAGCGCTTTACAAGCGAGTGGCAACTTGGATTTAGAGTCTCTAGAAAGTGCTGGGATTATACACTCTCATATAAAGAGACAGTAACTCCAAAACTAACAAGTGCAGGGATAGATACAGTGACTAAAAAAGGTATTTTTTTACTATTTAATCTATATCCAATTGGTGGGGTTGGATATGAGTTTACTCACGAAAAGAGGCCTAGTGAATAGTGCTAAAAAAGAGTTAGAAAATGCACTTAAAGTTTTAGAACTCCCAGTTTTAATCTCCCTTAAAGAGTTAAAATCAACATATAGAAACCTAGCTAAACTACATCATCCAGATAAAACATCACAAAAAACAAAAATGCAAAAAATAAATGAGGCATATGCTTTTTTAAAAGAGTATATGGAAAGTTATAAATTTACCTTCTCAGATGAAGAGGTATCCAAGCAGTTTCCACAGGAGTGCCATGCAGACAAATTTAG